>JBEPXF010000085.1:0-10625 GCA_041642075.1 Fodinibius sp. | reverse complement strand
TCTGCGGGTTCCATATCATCCGGGGCAGAACCTCCTCCCTCATTATCGGCCAGCCATTCTTTAAATTCATCTGGCTCATGTACAATTACATTGGCTGTCATATCGGAGTGAGCCGTACCGCAGTATTCGGTACAAAAGACGATTGATTCACCCGGTTCAGGAGCGTTAAACCAAACTTCGGTATAACGTCCAGGTAAAACATCCTGTTTGATCCGATAATCAGGAACATAGAAGGAGTGAATAACATCATTAGAGTTCATAATAAGCTTAATAGGACGCCCGGCAGGTACATGTAATTCACCGGTTGTTTGGGCACCATTTTCATAGCTAAATTGCCAGAGCCATTTTTGTGCGGTCACATTAACTTCGTATGAGTCCTCTGGTGCAACACGTTGATCTATAAAAACCTGATAACCCCATCCAAAAACAATGAGTACCATAATAAGCGGAATAACGGACCAGGTTACCTCAAGCTTATTATTATGAGTAATCAGTGGTGTTACTTCATCATCTGACTTTCGCCGATATTTAATTACAAAATATACGATGACAGCAATAAGTCCTATAGTAAGGGCAAGGCTGCTCAGATGAACAAACCAAAAGAGAGTATCAGTCTGATGGGCCAGCGTTGATTTCGCCGGTGGTAATAGTAAATCGTTAAGCGCGTCCATTCGGTTCCTTTATTTGCTTTTCATTAGTATAATTTCGGTGTCGCATCCACATAAAACCTAAAAAAATACCCAGAATTATAAGCGTGGCAAAGCCGCCAATCTGCATAAATCTCCAGGCAACAGGTACATAAGAGTTAGAATCCGCATCGTATTGATAACAGTAGAGTAATACCTGCTCTGCTGTGCTGCCGATATTTCCATCTGCTGCATCATAGAGTGCATTCCTCATGTCAAATTCATTAAACTTAAGACCATAAAGATATCGGGTGATAGTCCCATCGGGACTTAAAAACATAATACTTGCTCCATGGGCATAGTCCCCATTTTCAAGCTTATTAAAATCAAATCCAACAGCCTCAGTCAATCGTTGAATATTTTCTTCATTGCCAGTTAAAAAGTGCCAACCATCTTTTGCACCATTTCGATTAAGCTTGTTTAAATACTTTTCTTTGTTCTCTGCTGCCAGTTCATAATTTTCACTGGAATCAAAACTAAAAGTTACAATATTGTAATCAGTGCCCGGATTCCACTTCAAATCTTTTACGCCATTGTAAATTGCGTCTTTTACCATAGTACAAAGCTGTGGACATTCATAGTAGACCGGATTCAGCAATATTGGTTTATCATTGTTCAAAAGTTCTCCAAGCGTTATGGAATCTCCCTTTGCATTGGCAAACTTTAAATCCAGAGGGACTTTTGCTCCCAGCTGTTCTGTTACTCCAACATCCTGAATATTTTCAGGCTTTTGTTTATTAAGCTGGGCAACAGAGTGTATTGGTTGTAGGAACAGGCAACATATTCCTAAAGCTATTCCTACTAAACGCATAACTTCATATCATTCTATTCTTCATTGACAGCCATTTCATTGATTACGCTGTCTACGGGCATCCTATAAATACCCTCTTCAAGATCTACAACACCAAAGGTGTTTAATTTTTCTTCTGCATCTTCTTTCAATTCTTTGGATTGATAATATTCACTCTCAGAAGAAACACGAAGTTGTGTTGTATCCATGTGATATTGGTACATTTCAAAGAGTGCCTGTACAAATACAATAACTAAAATTACTCCTAGAACACTCCAGAAAGTGAGGCGCTTATAGTTGAGTTTATCGTACATCACGCCATGTTGCATGGAGTCCGCAAGCTCATCATCAGAAATATTTACATCAGCTGTTTTTAATTTATCCTTTTGGGCAGTGCTCTCCGTATCCGAGGCTTCTTCAAATGCTCCTTCGCCCCCTTTTTCGAGTTCTGTTGCCCACATAAGAATGACGGAAACAGGAACATCATATTGTTCAGATAATTGCTCAAGATTTTGCTTATTATTTTCTAAAGCTTTTTGAGCAATTTTTTTCTTGAACTCCGGAGTGTAATTATTTCCTTCGTTAGGCATAACAGTAGTTTTTTATTTGAACGCAGCAGAGTATTTCTTTTGCGCTAGGGTATTGAATATTTTACTTAGTGTTTATTTAGAGAGCTTCCCAATTGCGGATCTTTAACAGGGATCATTTTACTTTGCTTAAACTTACGGAAAAATAAGCCCAGAAAAATCCCTCCAAGTCCAAAAAAGCTGGTAATACTTATCCAGTTAAAATGGAAGCCGTGATGATCAAGAACAGGCATAACAATCCAGTATAGTTCAACGAAATGGGAGATAAGTATTAATACTGAAACACTCCCAACTATCTTGTAGTTAGATTTTGCCCGTTTAGGCAGCAAGACTATAAAGGGGATCACAAAGCGTCCGAACAAATAAAAATAGGCCAAATATTCGTAACCACCACTAAGACGTTCTAAAAACCAAAGTGTTTCTTCCGGGATATTGGCATAATAGATTAATAAAAATTGACTAAAAGCGATATAGGCATAGAAAACTGTAAAACCAAAGAGCTGAACTCCAAGGTCATAGATATGTCCTTTTTTAATAGTAGAAGTTAGAACATTCTTACTCCATAGGAAGAGGATAATAAGTATGAGTGCCGCAAAGAGTCCCTGGAAACTCATGGCAAAGTAATAAACTCCGAAAATGGTAGAATACCAGTGGGGATCGAGCACCATCAGCCAGTCGAATGAAGCAAAGCCAAGCGTAATAGCAAAGAAAAACAATCCGGGGCCACTTATTTTTCGCATTAGTGTTTGAAGCCCCCAGTCGCCGGTTTCATCCATTTCCACAGACTTATTATATAGGCTGTATCCCAAATAGCTCCACAGTCCGAAATAGATAAACTGACGTACGATAAAGAAAGGAGTATTCAAATAGGGGATTTTCCCTTCCAGGACAGGATCTTGTGCGATGGCATCTGCATGGGTCCAGTGAAAAAGCGTGTGCATTCCAAAGAAAATAGGAATGATGAAAAGGCCCCAAATCCAAAAATTAGAAGAAATAACTTCCGGAATTCTTCGAATAGCTACACTCCAATGGGATCTTGTTAAATGCTGGACCATTACAAAGAATAAGCTGGCCAGTGCAAAACTGGAAAAGAAAGTAAAGTTAACCAGATATGAGAAGAAAAACTGGCCGTGGTCTAGATAATAGCCAATGCCACTGATCAATAACCCTACCACACCTACGCCAAATAGTGATTTAGTAATATTCAGGTCAGAGGGAAAATCCAGTGTATCTGTTAATTTAGGCTTGCTCATAATTTTTAAACACAATTAAGCTTTTGGTGTAAGCATTTTAAAATTTAACGTAATGCTTTAATATAATCTGTAATTTCCTGCAGCTCCTGATCAGACATTAAATCTCTGAAAGAGGGCATGTTATCGTTGAATCCTTGTACGACTTTTGCACCAGGATATTGTATCGATTCCTTTATATAACCTTCGTCAGCAACTACCGTTGATCCATCTTTAAGTTTCCGTTCGCTTCCAAACAACCCTCTAATAGGAGGTGCCAGTTGTTTAGAGCCATCAATTGGATGACAACTCTGGCATTTATGCTGTTCCAAAAGTGTTTTACCCCTTTGGGCACTGCTTGTAAGCGTATCTGCTTGTTCCGTTGTGACCGTATCAGTCGTAATCCTCGGTATCCTCAGAATCATTTATTTTTTTTGCAACAGCAGACTCTTCACTTGTTGTTTCGGTAGTTTCTTGCGCAGATACCTCATCATTTGATTCAGTCTCCAAGTTTCCTTCAGGGGGTTCCTGATCACTGAATGATTTTATATATTCAATCAGTGAATTGATCTCGCTTTCGCTAAGATGATCGTAGGGAACCATGGATGGTGGATACCCTTCAGCAACTTTTGCCGAAGGTTCTACAATTGATTCATACAGATACTCTTCGTCAGCTATTACCGTTGACCCATCTTCCAGAGGACGTTCCGATCCATACAAGTTCTGCCAGGTTGGGCCAACCATTGAGGAACCATCCGTAGAGTGACAAGATTCACAAGCATTTTCAGTGGAGATGGTTTTTCCTCTTTCTACTGAAACTTCACCGCCATCGTCACCAGAAGGTTCTTCAGTCTGCGCGTCTGCCATTTGTTGTTCAAATTCATCTTGAAGTGCAGCTATATCAACATCAAAGTTACGCAGCTGTTCTTCTGTAGCATTTTGACTTCTTTGCAGAGCACGCATGTAAGCTACAATTGCCCAACGGTCTTTGACTCCGATCTGCTTGCCATATGCGGGCATATTACGGATACCGTTCGCAATAACGGAATAGAGATAACCATCGGTTTCGTTTCTCAAACGGTCTGTATGAAAACTGGGAGCCGGAACATAGCCATAATTATTTTCCATAATAATGCCATTACCTGCCCCGGTTCCACCATGGCATGGGGTACAGAATACCTCGTACTGATCCTTACCCCGGTAAATAAATGACTTTGTGAGATCAACCGGAATTTCTTCTACATAACTGCTATCCTCGTTTATACCATAATAAAGTGCTTTATCGTCTTTCAAATTGCCTCGGGCAACAGTCCCTTCCACCGGCTGACGCATGGCACGATTGTCGGCAAAAAACTCATTTTGCTCCTGTGCTTCAAATCGTTCCTGTTGGTCCATATCCATAACAGGATGAACGGGAGATTCCTCTGAGGTTTGACCACGGCATGATGTAAGAATAATGGGCAAAGCAAAAGCCGCAAGAAGTAAATAGTTAGTAGCTTTCATCGGATTGTTATGCAAAACTATAGATTGTATTTGTTAATTATTCCGAATCGTAAACGGTTTCTATGTGTAAAGCTCCATTTTCACGTAAGAGTTGAGACACCTTTTCTTCGGCAAAAAGATCGTCGGAGGCTTCAACACACACGAAAAAACCATCATCCGAAGCTTTGTCAAAGCGATCAACGTTAAAAAGAGGGTTATTAAACCGTGGAAGCTTGTTTAAAGATAACATTCCGAAAACAGCTGCAAAAGCAGAAAGCAACACGGTAATTTCGAAAGTAATAGGAACATAAACTGGAAAATTAATAAAAGGTTTTCCACTGATATTCATTGGATATTCATAACCCATTACCCATATCATTAATGCCAGGGCACCAATCATACCCGTTAGAGCTCCACCCAATACAATCCAGCCTAATGGAGATTCCTTGATACCCATTGCTTTCTCCATCCCATGGATAGGAAAGGGTGCATAGGTATCGAAATCCTGATATCCGGATTTTCGCACGGAATTGGCGGCATCCACCAATTCTTTTGGATTACGGAACTCTGCTAAAACGCCGTAAACTTGTTTATTTTCAGATTCCATAAAAATATTATTCTCTAAACAGTTTGCTCTTGTTGAACCACTACAGGCTCAGTTTTCGCTTCGTCAAATTCATTATTCTCATCATAGTTATGTGGATCAGCTTGTGGCATTGCCCCTTTAACTTCTGCGATAGCAACCATTGGCAGGAATCGGAGGAAAAGCAGGAAAAAAGTAAAAAAGAGTCCGAAAGTACCAATATAAGTCAATATATCCCAAATGGTCGGGGAGTAATAGTCCCATGCAGAAGGCATAAAATCAGTTGCAAGTGAGGCAACAGAAATCATAAATCGTTCAAACCACATTCCTATATTTACAATAATAGATATGATGAATGTTGCAACGACGTTTCGTCGAATACTCTTGATCCATAAAAACTGGGGTGTAACAACATTGCAGAACATCAGAGTCCAGAATCCCCAGGCATAAGGTCCTACTACATATAGCCAGAAAATACCTTGTTCATATATATAGCCACTGTACCAGGCAACGAATCCTTCAGTAAGGTATGCGAACCCAACCAGATTACCGGTCAATAATAGTACGAGATTCATCTTTTCCATGATGTCAATATTCATGATGTCCTCGAGGCCATAAATTTTTCGAGCGATTAACATCAGGGTAAGAACCATCGCAAAACCAGAGAAAATAGCTCCAGCAACAAAATAGGGCGGGAAAATAGTACTGTGCCACCCGGGAATAACTGAAACGGCAAAGTCAAAGGATACAATAGTGTGGACTGAAAGTACCAGTGGTGTTGCCAGTCCAGCCAGGATCATGTAAGCTTTTTCATAATTCCACCAGTTTCGGAAACTCCCCGTCCAACCCAAAGCCGCAATACCATAAGAAATTTTAGCGACTTTGCTTTTGGCTTTATCGCGCAGGGTAGCAAAGTCGGGAATAAGTCCCACATACCAGAAAAGCAGGGAAACTGTAAAATATGTACTTACGGCAAATACGTCCCAAAGAAGAGGACTCGAAAAGTTAGGCCAGGCCGCCATCTGGTTGGGAATAGGAAAAACCCAGTAGATTACCCATATACGTCCCACGTGAATAGCCGGGAAAATACCCGCACACATCACAGCAAAGATCGTCATGGCCTCCGCAAAGCGGTTAATAGCCGTTCGCCAACCTTGCCTGAAAAGGAAAAGGATTGCTGAAATAAGCGTTCCTGCGTGGCCGATACCAACCCACCAAACAAAGTTAATAATGGCCCAACCCCAGCCTGCGGGATTGTTTAATCCCCATATACCGGTACCTTCCCAAATCAGATAGCCAATTGCCCCTAAAAGAACAAGAAGTAAAATATTTGCAAGTCCAAAGGCCAGATACCACAATTTAGGAGTAGGCGATAGGGGAGTTTTGGCAATAAGATCGGTAATATCCCCAAAACTATGGTCACCTTTTACGAGTTTTGGCTCTGGTACGTATTGATAATCTGTGCTCATCGTAAATTTATTGAAAATTAAGCCAATTTGGGATTGGGATTACGAAGTTTAGCAAGATACGACGTTCGGGGTCGCGTGTTTAGCTCTTCGAGAAGCAGGTAGTTACGGTTGTTCTTTTTCGCTTTAACTACTTCACTTTCTGAATCGGTAAGATCTCCAAAATAGATAGCATCGGCGGGACAAGCCTGCTGGCATGCTGTTTCTACAGAACCGTCGGCAGGTTTTTTAGTTTCGCCATTCGTTTCAATGTCCGTTTCTATTTTAGCGCGATTGACCCGCTGTACACAGTAGGTACATTTTTCCATCACACCACGGAAGCGGACGGTCACTTCCGGATTCATAGCCATTTGTACTATTTCCGGGTCGTCTCCGGTTGTTAAAAATTCTTTAGTATAATTAAAGAAGTTGAAACGTCGAACCTTATAGGGACAGTTATTTGCGCAGTAACGAGTACCAATACAGCGATTATAGGTCATTTGATTCATGCCGTCATCACTGTGAGTGGTCGCCGCCACGGGACAAACCTGTTCGCAAGGGGCCAGCTCGCAGTGCATACAGGGTACTGGTTGGTGTAACGCCTTGGGGTTGTTTACATCACCGTCATAATAGCGGTCGTTACGTATCCAGTGCATTTCGCGTCCTTCACTTACTTCTCGCTTACCGATGACCGGGATATTATTTTCGGCCGTACATGCTATGGTACAAACGCCACAACCCGTACAGGCATTGAGATCAATCGCCATTCCCCATTGGGGCTCGTCGGCCGGGTATTCCTGCTCATCAATAGAATTGAAAATAGAAAGTGGGCGATCTTTACCATGTTCTTCCGCATAGGATAAACCAGGCATCTCGGCATCGTATGAAGATTCATACGTAGAGAAATTAGGATCTTCACGATATTCCTGAAGGGTAGCATGACGCAACAGCGAGCGCCCTTCCATTGTATTGTGATCCTGGGTACAGGCAATTTCGTAAGTTCTGTTGGTCTTTTCTATGGATATATTATCCGCAACAAACATATTTTCCGTAGTGCGGAGTGGATAAGTATCCGTTCCCATCGTATTGGCAACGCGCCCTATGCCCTCCCGTCCATATCCAACGGTAATAGTAATGCTGTCATCGGCATGTCCGGGTTGTACCCAAGCCGGAATTTCAATCGTGGTTCCATCTACATTAATGGATACAACCTCAACTTCCGATTTACCAAGTCCGGCTTCGGTGACTCCCAGTTCATCTGCCGTCTTTTTGCTCATCAAAGCCACATTATCCCAAGTGATTTTAGTCATCGGCTTGGGAAGTTCCTGCAGCCAGCCATTATTGGCATAGCGACCGTCGAATACAGTTGAATCCGCCCGAATAACGAGTTCCATGCCATCGGAGGACTGTGCATCACTAATAAATGTCGCTACCTGGGTATTAAATTCATCGGAAATACTTACAGAAACCGTAGGATATTCTTCTTCCTCAGCTACTCCGTCATGGAGCACTCTTTCCCACTGGTCCTGGAAGTTTGATGTAAAATACTCTTGCCAGGTTTCCTGAACAAGGTCGAAACCATCGCTCTCTTCTCCAGTGAGGATGGTATTCAGAAATTCAATTTCGCTGATACCGGAATAAAGTGGTTCAATCTGTGGCTGTATAATGGAGCGCGTGCCTGTATAGGAAGTTCCGTCACCCCAGGCTTCAAGGAAATGGGCACGGTTAATATGCCAGTTAGCCAATTTTGACGTTTCATCGTAGTAGTCAGAGAGATGAATAACCTGCTCAGCATTTGAAAGTGTATCCGGAAAGTTAAGATCGGCCGGAGCGGTAAATGCGGGATTAGTTCCCACTAATACTACTGTATCAATGTCTCCACTATTAAGGCTTTCAGCCAGTTCCGCAAATGCTTCTTGATTATTCTGATCCTCAATATGGGGTACATCATAATATCTGACCGTTTCACCGGCATTGTCGAGCGCAGCATTCATGGCTGCTACTGTAGCATGCAGGGCGGGTTTATGATCCCGTCCAACTGTTAATATGGAGTCACCGCGGTTTTCAAGTAGTTCCTCTGCTAATACGGGAATCCAATCGTGATCGGAAAACTCATTGCTATATCCATTAAAGGCTTCGAGTCCGCTTACCGATTGGGATAGTTCAGCAGCCAGGGCGTAAATAAATAATTCAATATCACCCGATTTAATTCGCAAACGGTTATCCGCATTTGATCCGGTGAGTGAAAAAGTACTTTCAATAGCGTAAAACCGGGACATACCATCTTCCGGAGAGCTTACGCTTCGTCCATCAGTAAATTGCTTGGTATCCTCAACGCTATTCTTGTTGGCCGCGGGGTTGAGGAAATCGTCGTCAAAAGAAACGATGACATTTGCCTCTCCAAAGTGATTATACGTTCGCAACCGTTCTCCAAAGGCAATATTTGTGCCTTCAAGCGCATGATCTTCTCCAAAAGGCTCATAGGTAATCCAGTGTGCATTGGAAAATGTTTCCAATGCCTGCTCCTTTAACCGATTAAAGGTAATGGAAGAGTTCGCCTCCGATACAAAAGCGATATTTTGATCGGTACTGGCAAAATGATCGCTGCAAAATTCAGCGAATGCACTGACCGACGATCGTTCACCATCCTTGCGGACATAGCGCGAACGATCCGGATCGTACATATTTAACAGTGAGCCCTGACCGAATATGCTGGTGTTGCCCTTACTGGCGGGGTGATGATCGTTTCCTTCCACCTTGCTGGGGCGACCTTCATTATTTTCTACGACAATACCCGTCAATGCATCCTGAAAGGGCATGGCAGAAGCATAAAAGAGAGGATTGCCCGGTACAATATCTTCCGGTTCCTCACTATATGGCATGATCTTTTGAACCGGTCTTCGGCAGGCAGCAAATCCAGCCAGGGCAATAGAAGCACCCATAACACGCAGGAAGCTGCGCCTTGATACCTGATCATTTAATTCAGTAGCATTTTCAGGGAATTCACGCTCGACGAACTTTTCATACTCCTCATTTCTGGCCAGTTCGCCCAGGCTTTTCCAGTAATTGGGACTTGTTACTTCTTCGCTCATTCGGTTACGATTGCATTAATTCAGATTCGTTCGGTTTCCTGCATCCATTCATTATCATTAATAATGGCAACTCTGGCAATAGGTGGGAGCATTGATATTGTTCTTAGATACCAATTCCCGTCCTTTTTCTATCTGATTCTCAACTTCATAGCCCATTGTTGTGACTTCTTCAACGGGACGAACATGTTGTTCAGGATTTCTGTGGCAATCAAGGCACCAGCTCATACTTAAAGGTTCAACTTGTCGAACAACATCCATGCGATCTATCCGGCCATGGCAACTTTCACATCCAACGCCAACATTTACATGTGCTGCGTGATTGAAATAGGCGTAATCAGGAAGGTTGTGTACCCGGATCCATTCAATAGACTCACCAGATTCCCAACTGTTGCGAACTTTTTGGACTTCTTCCGGATTTTGTGTTCCGTCAATTTGATTATGACAATTCATGCATGTTTCTGTAGCAGGAACATTGGCATTTTTAGAATCAAAAACATCAGTGTGGCAATACTGGCAATCAAAATCCAGCTCCCCGGCATGTAACTTATGGCTAAATTCGACGGGTTGTTCGGGAGCATAGCCAACGTCTGTATATTCAGGGGAAAAGTAGTACCAAACGCCAGCTACTGTTGCTGTAGCAATAATAATAAGCCCTAAAAGAATTTGGCGCGGTACTTCATTTGCCCATTTTGGAAAAATCTGAGCCATAGGTCACGTGAAATTTATCGTTA
>JBEPXF010000084.1:0-10712 GCA_041642075.1 Fodinibius sp. | reverse complement strand
ACTGTATTTGAGCGCATTTTCGATCAGGTTACCGAGAATAGTATTAAAACTATTCTCATCAAGCATGGTTTTTGGAATATCTTTATCCAGATTTACTTCCAAAGTAAAACCTTTATCTCGTATAAAGTCTTCGTGATCATCAATATAGTTTTTGACCAGCTCATTAAGATAGACTGGCTTTGGTTCTATAAGTGATTGTCCCGCATCAGCTTTAGCTACATCAAGAAGTTTTTCAATCATTTTTCGAAGCCGTACAGCCTCTTCAAATATATGATTCCCATAACTTTTAAGACGTTCCTGGTCCTGAACTCTTCCGTCAGAAAGGTTTTCACCAGCGGCCTGCATAACCGTTAGCGGGGTTTTGAGTTCATGTGTAACATTGGCCAGAAAACTGGCTTGACGCTCGGCTAAAGCTCGCTCTCTTTGTGCCGAAATAAACATAAATACCAAGGCACCGAGCAAAAGTAATACGCCTGCTATGAGTACAATGAGATTACGCGTTAAGGAAGCATTTGAGGCTTCAATAGTAGAGGATCCGGTAAATGCGACTTCCAAATTCCAGTTGTCAAAAAAATCGGGGAAGCGCTGCTTAAATTGTATTTTATCGTGATCGTAATTAGCCTGCCCATTGCTACTTGCAATTATATTATTATTAGTCCAGTCTCGCATCCATACATTCATGCCGGATTCTTCAGGCGGACCAAATCGATTGTGCAGTTCCTTCTTTAGAAAATGCTCGGTAAGATATGTTTGGTTGATGGGCATCGTAACATAGCCAAAAATAGTTTTTTCCGAAGGATTAACAAGTACCACCGTGACACTTCTGTTAGTATCAAAGGTGATCTTATTATTATATCTGTAGTCGTTAATGAGGGCACGCATCTGCGTACGGGCAATGCCCATTCCGTCACAGACTATATCAGAGATATTACTACTGGGTATGAGTTGCTTGTGCGTTTTATCATATTTGAAACCGAAGCGATTTTGCTGGCAAGCCTCAGTATTGGCCGGAATAAAATATACATCCGTAAATATGGAATCTTCCGCTGCCTGGTGTACTCGTTTGGTAACCTCTTTAGTAAACTGGTTTGTCTGCTTAAAATGAGATTGAAGCTTTTCTATATTCGTTGAACTTAGTCCCCAGAAAGGTTTGAAGAAACGATAACGGATACGATCTGCAAATTCCGCTACCTGCAGCTTCTTGGGTTCCTGATCTGTTTCAATGGTACTTTCATGAAGCTGATATAGCGAATAGACATTCATGCCTGTGAGGCCTAAAATAGCGATAACCCCGGCAGCCAGTAATATCCAACGTAGTTTGCTATATCGTTTCATAGTGTTTACATATTAAGATCTTATCTCAACAAGATAAGTATTGAAATGTACAAAGTTTATAGGGTTTAACATTTTTTTTCACTTCTAATGCTTTAAGGATTAATAATTAATGGGGGTATAGTTAAATTATCGTTCCCAGCGATTATTCACCCGATTAGCATCAGGAAATTTTCGATCAGGATCAATAACAACCTTGGTTGCTTTTCCTTCTACTGTAAACTTAGTTCTTACCGCTCCCTTGAGCCAGGTTTCTACCGGAATATCACGTTTTATGGTTGAACCGTCAGCAAGGGTAATTTCGATGGTGGTCGGCATAGGTACCTGGCCATGATCTTCAATAACAATAGTTGTACCTTTGTCGTTGGATTGAACATTTCCAACTGCATGATCTAGTGTCCAGGTTTCGTAGTACCAGCTTCTCCAGAACCAATCCAGATCGCGGCCGGCTACATCCTCAAAAGTATTAAACATGTCCCACGGATAAGGATGCTTATATTGCCATTTACTTAAAAAGGTCTGATAAGCTTCCCGAAAGGTATCCTCCCCCAGTACACCCCGTAGGGCTATCAGCATAGATGCGGGTTTGGGATATGAGGCTACGCCGTAGGCAAAGCTGTTATAATGATAGTCGGACCACCGCATAATGGGACCTTCGAGATCGGTATTTGTGATTTGAAGGTATGACTGATAATCCTGTTGTTCATGGTCCACATCCGGATAGTAGTCTTTTTTTGCCTGGGATTCGTTGTAGGTGGTTGTTCCCTCATCCATCCAGGCATAGCGCCGTTCATTAGTGCTTACTTGCATAGGTACCCACATATGAGCAAGCTCGTGGGCAATTACAGCATAAAGCGATTGTTCTGGCTGGCCATTGTAAGCACCGATGATTGTAATCATAGGAAACTCCATACCTCCTCCGATGATTCCTCCCCCTTCAACAGAGGTCATGTGTGGCCAGGGATAATTCAGACCGGTAACCTCAGAAAGTGAACTGATGGCATGACGGGTAAACTCTGCTCCATTAGTCCACAGCGGTGCTGAACTACGGTAAATCGCATTAATCTCAACAAAATCATTTTTACCGTCCCCATCGTTATCGCCAATTTCAGATCGGGTAGCATCCCACATGGATTCTTTGGTCACGCTGAAAGCAAAATCCCGGACATTATCAGTGGAAAAATTCCATGTAAGGGTACCGTCACTGCCCGTTTGCGTAACATTTCCGAAATCTTTCTCTGTAACTACAGGTACAACCTCATTACTGTTATGGCCCTTTTCAAGTCGCTGATAAATTTCACCTGTCAATACATCCTGAGCGTTCGTTAACTGGCCGGTAGATGTGACTATCCACTGTTCGGGGACCGTAATATCCACATTGTAAGACGCAAAATTGTGGTAGAATTCTGCATTGCCTTTAAATTGATCAGTAAACCAGCCGTTTACATCGTCGTAAACCCGCATTTGTGGATACCAATAGGCAATATAAAATAGATTATCTTCACTATAACCCATGCGCCCGCTGGCTCCTCTTTGCGGAATTTTAAAGTCCCAATCTATTTCAAATTCAATAGATTCACCGGGTGCGAGTGCCAGTCCGGGACGCAGGACCATGAGTGTTCCATCTACGTAATATCCCTGCTGAGCACGCGAAGACTGCATCTCGCTAAGTGTTCCTTTGGCTGTTTTTATTCGGTGTAAATTGATGCCACCGGTTATCTCAGCGCTTTCATTACGCAATACCCCTTCTTTGTGGAGATTTTGAGCAAGTTCCAGGAAAAGTTGATTCAGTGTGTCGGGGGAATTATTGTGATAGGTAATAGTGCTGCTTCCTTTAATCAAGGTATCTTCGGGAATGAGTTCCACATCCATATCATATTCGGCGCGTTGTTGCCAGTAGTCTGCTCCCGGTTCACCAGACATTGTTCGGGTTCCTTCCTCCATAGCTTGAAAGAAGGCATTGGGAATTTCATTAGTGATGGGATTCGGGACCATTCGGTCCAACTCTGAAGGTAACTGAGTCTGTTCTTCCTGGTTTTGTTCACTGGTTTGATCGTCCGCAGTTTGCTGAGTAGCGGTACATCCAGCAAAAACGAAAACAATCACTACAATAGATAGCGTTGTTTTTTTCATTTTCATTAAATTAAATAGATATGACATGTTACGTAAATTTTATTGGCTGTGGTAAAGATTACGGTTTTATATCAAAATGTTTTTCGATCACGTCTTTAAGGTCATCAAAATCAATGGGTTTGATTAAATAGTCAAGATACCTGGTGGCTTGCGCAGCTCGTCTTTTATGGTTCGGATTGTTACTGCTTGTGATATAAATGACAGGGATATCTTTTTCATTCTGGATCGTTTTTATGGCATCAATACCATCCATTTCACCTTCCAGTATGATATCCATTAAAATAAGGTCAGGATTAAAGTTCTGAGCCGTTTCAACAGCTGTTTTGCCATAAACCATATTTCCTTCTGTTTCGAATCCTAGCCGGATAAGGTAGGTCTCATAAAGGAAGCTTAGAACTAAGTCATCTTCTACAACAAGTGCTTTCATTGGCTGATTTATACCCTGCCTCAAAAAATTTTTGACTGAAAATCGATTTTAAAATAGCAAAATAGAAGGGTAAGACCATATTTTTCTAACACTGTGACTATTTTTTCTTTTTGTGAAGTTTACTTTTTATTCAAATCTCTTTTTAATTTTTTGAGAAAGGAATCGTATTATAATAGTCTGTATCAGCGTTAATTTTAAGTGATATTACATGAATTTTTCTCACCTTCATTGTCATACACAATTCAGTATGCTCGACGGTGCTGCCAGCATCAGTCAACTCATTAAGAAATCGAAAAATGAGGGCATGCCAGCCATTGCTATTACCGACCATGGCAATATGTTTGGAGTACCAGAATTTGTCAATGAAGCACAGAAACAGGGGGTTAAGCCGATTATTGGCTGTGAGTTTTATGTAACACCCTCTGGTATGGACAACAGAAAAGATACCACTCGCTACCACCAGGTACTGTTGGCGAAAAACATGAAGGGCTATAAAAATTTGTCTAAGCTCTGTTCGCTGGGCTATACCGACGGGATGTACTACAAGCCGCGTATTGATAAACCTACTCTGGCTGAACATGCTGAGGGACTTATTGCGACGACCTGTTGTATTGCCAGCGAAATAAACCAGACTATAATTAATAAGAGTGAAAAAGAAGCCAAGCGGATTTTTGAGTGGTATCTGAACGTATTTGGAGATGATTATTACATTGAACTGCAACGACATGGTCTGGAGGATCAAAATCGTTGCAATGAAACGCTTGTTAAATGGGCCAAGGAATACAATGTAAAAATGATTGCTACGAACGATTCTCATTATGTGGAGGAGGAAGATTCAGAGGCCCATGATATCCTATTAGCTCTGCAAACCAACGCAGATATCGATGATCCCAATCGCTTTCGTTTTACGGATGATAACAACAATCTGAACACGGAGTTTTACCTGAAAACGCCGGAGGAGATGCAGGAGCTCTTCAGCGATCTGCCTTCGGCAATCGATAATACTAATGAGATTATCGAAAAAGTAGATGATATTGATCTCAACTCCGAGCTGCTGCTACCGCATTATAGTATCCCGGAGGAGTATGATTCGATGTACGATTATCTGCGCCAGCTTACCTATGAAGGGGCTAAGGAGCGGTATGGGGAAATTACCCATGATGTGAGTGAGCGCATAGAGCAGGAGCTGAATATCATTAGGGAAATGGACTTTGTAGGCTATTTCCTGATTGTACAGGATTTTACTTCTGAGGCACGAAAACGGGATGTTTTTGTTGGACCGGGACGTGGTTCCGCGGCTGGTTCAATAGTCGCTTACTGCCTGGGAATCATTAATATTGATCCTCTGCGACACGATCTGCTTTTCGAGCGCTTCCTGAATCCCGAGCGGGTAAGCCCCCCGGATATTGATATTGATTTCGATGACAGCGGCCGGCAGGAAGTGATCGATTATGTGGTTGAAGAATACGGTCGCGATAATGTGGCGCAGATTGTCACCTATGGAACAATGAAGGCGAAGACGGCCATCCGTGATGTGGGACGCGTACTTGGAGTGCCGCTGGAGGAGGTGAACCGGATTACCAAGCTATTTCCCGATCAGCCAGGTGTAAATACTTTCGACAAGGTTTTAGACAAGTCTAAGAATCCGGAGTCAGCGAATGATATTAAAGAACTGTTTGATCATCCAGATCCACAGGTCCAGAAAATGATGCGTTTTGCGCGTACATTGGAAGGGTCTGCCCGGCAAACCGGTATTCATGCGGCAGGGGTTATTATTGCGCCAGGAGAAATCAGCGATTATGTTCCCGTCGCCCTTTCTAAAGACAAGGAATTAATTACTCAGTATGATGGTCCGCACGCTGAAGAGTGTGGACTGCTGAAGATGGATTTTCTCGGTCTTAAAACGCTTTCTATCCTCAAAACAGCCATAGAATATGTAGAAGAAAACCACGGAGTGCACTACGAGCTGGATGAAATTCCTGAAGAGGATGAGAAGACTTTTGAGCTTTATCAGAAGGGGAATACGATTGGTACCTTCCAGTTTGAGTCGGATGGTATGCGGAAATATCTTAAGCAGCTGAAGCCTACTGAACTGGACGATCTGATTGCGATGAATGCCCTCTATCGTCCGGGACCCATGCAGTTTATTCCCGAGTACATTGATCGGAAGCATGGCCGGAGTGAGGTGGAGTATCCGCATCCTGACCTGGAGGAGCTGTTGAAGCCTACCTACGGTATTATGATCTACCAGGAGCAGATTATGAAGGCCGCCCAGATTATAGCCAATTACTCACTGGGCGAAGCAGATTTGCTTCGCCGGGCCATGGGTAAGAAAAAGCAGAAGGTGATGGCTAAGCAGCGCAAGGTCTTTACTGAAAGAGCTGTTGATAATGGTGTATCCGAAGAGAAGGCCGAAGAACTTTTTGATATTATGGCCGAGTTTGCGAACTATGGCTTTAATAAATCGCACTCGGCGGCGTATTCGGTCGTAGCCTATCAAACTGCGTTCTTTAAGGCCAATTACCCGCCGGAATATATGGCAGCGGTCCTAACGCACAATATGGGCGACATCGATAAGGTGTCCAAGTTTATCGAAGAGTGTTACCATATGGGCATTACAGTAGATCCTCCGAATATTAATATGGGGGCCGGTAAGTTTGTAGCGGTAGATGGCCATATTCAATATGGAATGGAAGCTATCAAGGGCGTGGGTTCTAACGCCGTTGATGAGTTAGTGAAGGAGCGCAAAGAAAATGGCAAGTATGAGTCAGTTTACGATTTTGCGCGCCGTATTGATTCCCGCATTTGTAATAAACGTACCCTTGAGGGATTGATTCAGGCGGGAGCCTTTGATTCGTTGAACCCGAACCGCCGAAAGCTGCTCCATAATATGGAAACAATTATCAGCTACGGATCGCGGGTACAGGAGATGGAAAACTCCAATCAGTCAGATCTGTTTGGAGACGGCAGCGGTAGCGCCTCTGCTATTGATGAGCCCGAGCTGCAGGAAATTAAACCCTGGTCGAATATTGAACGACTAAATAAGGAAAGGGAACTGATTGGCTTTTACCTGAGTGGGCATCCGTTGACTAAATACAAGGAAGAAATACGTATTTTCTGTTCTCATACTTTAAAGGCTGAAGAGCTGGAACAGCTCAACGATCGTACTGAAGTACGGTGTGCAGGGATTATTACTGAAGTGAAACGGGTGACCGATAAAAAAGGACGTCCCTTTGCCTTTTTGCAGATGGAAGATTTACATGGTACGGTGGAGGTAATTGCGTTTAATGATGTATATGACCGAAATCTAGGGATGATACAGGTGGATACCTTAGTCGTCGTGGATGGAAGTATTGATACCCGTCGTGGTAAGCCCCAAATTATAGCTAACAGTTTTGAACGAATAGAAAGCATGATGGAAAAATATCAGGATCAGATAGAGTTGAAGCTAGATATCGATACTTCCCAGGTAGATGAGAGTGAGCTGCAAGAAATGGCTGATCTTTTCAAGAATAACCAGGGGCAAACGAATGTACACTTTAATGTGTTAAGCAGGGAGGCAAAGAGACCTTTTGCCATGCATGTGCGTAAATATGTGGTAGATCCCAATGAAGAATTAATTGGTGGTCTAAAGTCGCTATTAGGCGAGGATTCTGTGCAGATGAAACGAAGTGTAAATGGGAGAAGATAAATTTTTGTAATAGGTCGTATAATAAGAAGTGATATGACAGTTTTATAAATTTGTGAGATATTAATAATGAAATTAAATCGCAGGATTTAACTTTAACTAATGGATAAATGTTATTATGAGTAAAACACTAGAACTGACAGATGAATCGTTTGAAGAAGAAGTACTAAATGCCGATGCAGATACTCCTGTGCTGGTAGATTTCTGGGCCGAATGGTGTGGTCCATGCCGGATGGTCGGACCTGTTGTAGAGGAATTGGCTGAAGAGTTTGAAGGAAAAGCGAAAGTAGGTAAGGTAGATGTTGATTCTAATTCTGAAACATCCACCAAGTATGGTATTCGAAGTATTCCATCGCTGCTCATTTTTAAAGGTGGAGAAGTAGTTGATCAGATTGTAGGAGCAGTGCCCAAAGCACAGCTTAAAAAACAGCTGGAAGCGCAGGTTACAAACTAAAAAGTTCACTTTTTTAGAATATCAGAGGCGGTGGAAGAAGTTCACCGCCTTTGGTATTTTAATCGCATTTTACAAATATCAGCTTCACTTCTCCACATTATCATTTATTTTAAACCTAATTTTATAATCTTTGTTAGAAGTTGTAGGGACTACTTTATACTTTTAAATAAAGGGTATGTATTTTTCTTAAAATCCACTATAATAAATGAATAAAAGAAGAAAGCGTTTGTTTGCAGGTCTGGGAGTGCTATTATTGTTTCTGGTATTAGCATATCCCAAAGTTGCTCCTCTTTTTAGCAGTTCTGCGCAGGGAGAACAGTCTAATCAGTCGGATCGCTTACAGGTAGAAGTAGCAGTAACAGAACCAACTTCTTTACAACGAAAAATTTCATCAACAGGGACAATTCTTGCTAATGAAACTATTGATTTAAGAAGTGAAGTCTCGGGGAAAATAACGTCAATTTATCTGAGAGAAGGACAATCGGTACAGGAAGGTGATTTACTAATAAAAATTAATGATAGTGAGTTGCAGGCACAGTTAAATCGGGCAGAGCACCGCTTAGAACTGGCCGAACAGCGTGAAGGTCGCCAGGCAAAACTGCTTGAAGAAGGAGGAATTAGCCAGGAAGACTATGACGCTACCCTTAATGAAGTGAATGTTCTCCGGTCGGAGGTTAACCTTATTGAAGCCCAAATTGATAAAACAGAAATTCGTGCTCCTTTTGATGGTAAAGTCGGGCTAAAATATGTAAGTGACGGCAGCTATATATCGCCTACCACAAGAATTGCATCGCTGCAAAATATTGACCCGGTTAAAATTGATTTTTCTATTCCGGAGAGATACTACAACCATGTGCAAACTGGTGATACCATCGTGTTTAATGTTCAAACAGCTGAACAGTCCTTTAAAGGAAATATTTATGCTATAGAACCCGCAATAGATCGCGACGCCCGTTCCGTACAACTTCGGGCTCGAAGTGATAATAAAGATGCTTTATTGTTGCCTGGTTCATTTGCTGATATAGAGCTTATATTGGAAAGCAGTGACAATGCATTGACTGTGCCTACAATCGCACTTGTTCCGGAATTAGGTGGTCAATATGTATATTTATATAGGAATGGAGAGGCTGTAAAGCAGGAAGTTAGAACAGGTATTCGAAGTGAAAGCCAAGTGGAAATATTAGAGGGGATAAGTCCCGGTGATAGCGTTCTTACGACCGGATTATTACAGGTTCGCGAGGGTATGCCTATTGAAATTTCTGGTACAAATAACGGAGGCTCTTCATGAGTTTATCGTCACTGAGCATACGCAGACCAGTTCTGGCCACCGTTTTTTCATTAGTCATATTACTACTGGGATTTATTGCTTTTACCTTTCTTGGAGTACGTGAATATCCTGCGGTGGATCCACCGATTATTACAGTGAGTACTTCCTATACCGGAGCTAATGCGGATGTCATTGAATCACAGATTACAGAACCGTTGGAAGAGGAGGTAAATGGTATTGCCGGAATAAAAACAATGACTTCGGTTAGTCGGGAAGGGCGCAGCACTATTACGGTAGAGTTTGATCTCGATATTGATCTCGAAACGGCAGCCAATGATGTACGAGCCCGGGTTTCGCGTGCCGTGCGCAATATTCCGCCTGATGCAGATCCCCCGGTTGTTTCAAAAGCCGATGCCGATGCCAGTCCTATTGTCTTTTTTAACGTAAAGAGCGATAAGCGTAACCTGCTGGAGTTAACGGATATCGCTATCAATACCTTTAAGGAACGGGTGCAAACTATTCCGGGCGTTAGCAGTGTGCAAATCTGGGGTGAAAAAAGGTATTCAATGCGCCTTTGGATGGATCCCGCTCGACTGGCAGCACATAATTTAACACCCTTGGATGTAAGGAATGCCCTGCAGCGTGAGAATGTAGAGCTGCCATCGGGACGTATTGAGGGGAATACGACTGAACTTACTGTACGCACGATGGGACGTCTTTCAGGGGTTAGCGAGTTTGAAAACCTAATTATTAGGGATACCAATGAAGGAGCTATTCAGTTTAAGGACATCGGAGAAGTAGAACTGGGAGCGGAGAATGAGCGCACCGTGCTCAAACGCGATGGTGTTCCAATGGTAGGCGTGGTATTAGTTCCTCAGCCAGGGGCCAATCAAATTGAAATTGCCGATGAATTTTATCGCCGGGCCGAACGCATACAAAATGATTTGCCCCCTGATATTGAGACCGCTATAGGCTTTGATACTACCGAATATGTCCGCGCCTCCATTAATGAGGTCCAGCAAACAATATTTTTGGCAATGGGCCTGGTAATCCTGATTATATTTTTATTTCTCAGAGATTGGCGTACCACGCTGATTCCCATCATTGTAATTCCCATTGCGCTTATTGGCGCTTTCTTTGTGATGTACATTGCCGGATTCTCTATTAATGTGTTAACCTTGTTGGCTATTGTTCTTGCTATTGGGTTGGTGGTGGATGATGCTATTGTGGTCCTTGAGAATATCTATGCGAAAGTAGAGCAGGGGATGACACCTATTGAAGCGGGCTTGGTGGGATCCCGTGAAATTTTCTTTGCTATTTTGGCAACATCACTGGCGCTGATATCAGTTTTTATGCCGATTCTATTTCTCGGAGGGATAACAGGCCGGCTGTTTCAGGAATTTGGAATCGT
>JBEPXF010000083.1:0-10715 GCA_041642075.1 Fodinibius sp. | reverse complement strand
AACTTGTACTCTGTTTCCTTTTGCCATAATGCTATACGTCTTTTAAAAGAGTTCCTTTTTTCCTGGCTTCTTTTAAAACAGCACTAATGCCTTTTTTATTGATCGTGCGTAGTGTTTTCGCAGATACTTTCAGCGTAACCCACTTGTCCTCTTCAGGAACGTAAAAGCGTTTTTTCTGAAGATTTTGCTGAAATTTGTGTTTCGTTTTGTTATTTGACTTGGAGGAGCGGTAGCCGTTCTGTGCTCCTTTGCCGGTTATATCATCTTTACGTGCCATGATTATAAATAAGAAAAACTCATTGGTTATATTTCGTAGATAGACAGGGAAAATAAGCTTAATCCTATTAAAGGTCAATCTCTCTTTTTATGTTAAATACCTTTTGTAAGAGAAAGAATCAGACCGCTTAATGGCTTAAAAGGCTGAAGTTTTAAAAAAGCTTAAATTTGATCTGCGGACAGATATACACTTTTGGCAATAACTCCCATCGCTCGCTTTGATTTTGCCTTTATATACAGTATTTTCAGGCGTCTTCATCACTATTTTAAACCCTATTCATATCTATTTTTATGGCAAAAAAGAAAGGTTCAGATTATAAGGCGGAAAACATTCAGGTATTGGAGGGTCTTGAAGCGGTACGAAAGCGTCCGGCAATGTATATTGGGGACACCGGACAGCGCGGACTCCACCATCTTATCAACGAGGTTGTTGATAACTCCATTGACGAGGCCATGGAAGGTCACTGTGATTTGTTGGAAGTCATTATTAATAAGGACGGCTCGATTACTATTACGGATAACGGCCGTGGGATTCCAGTAGACGAGCATCCCAAGATCAAATTGCCTGCTGTTGAGGTGGTTCTTACCAAGCTCCACGCCGGCGGTAAGTTTGATAAAAATACCTATAAAGTTTCCGGCGGTCTCCACGGGGTGGGAGTAAGCTGTGTTAATGCTCTATCTTCCCACTTCTATGCCGAGATACACCGTGACGGTGAAATCTATGTGATGGAATTTGAACACGGGAAAACGGTTCAGCCGCTCAAGGTAAAGGGCAAAACTGATAAGACGGGGACCATCATTACATTTACTCCGGATGCCGAAATATTTAAGCAGACCAGAGAGTTTAAATACGATCTTATTGCTGATCGGATGCGGGAGTTGGCCTTTTTGAATCCACAAATAACGATTGAACTCCGTGATGAGCGTGAAGACGATGAAGAGCTGAAGCAAACCTTCCATTATGAGGGCGGCGTTAAAGATTTTGTTCAGTATCTGGATGAAGACCGCGAGCCTATGATGAAGGAGCCTATTCTTATTGAGGGCGAAGTTGACATGGTTCCTGTAGAGCTGGCTATTCAGTATAATGGAAGCTATTCCCAAAACGTTCATTCATACGTTAACAATATTAATACGCGCGAAGGCGGAACCCATATTTCCGGTTTTCGGCGTGCTTTAACGCGTTCGCTCAAAAAATATGCGAAGGATAACAATCTGATAAAAAGTGATGTCAACGTTTCGGGAAGTGATTTTCGGGAAGGGATGACGGCTGTTCTGAGTGTGAAAGTCCCCGAGCCCCAATTTGAAGGACAGACTAAAACAAAGCTCGGCAACTCAGAAGTACAGAGTGCTGTTGAGGTAATCGTTTATGAACAAATGAACGAATACCTGGAGCGAAATCCTAAGACTGCTAAAACAATTCTGGAGAAAGTTATTTTGGCGGCCGAGGCGCGGGAGGCAGCGAAGAAAGCCCGTAAGCTTATCCAGCGTAAAAGCGCAATGAGCGGAGGAGGATTGCCCGGAAAATTGGCCGATTGCTCAATTAAAGATCCCAAGCAAAGTGAGATTTACCTGGTGGAGGGCGACTCGGCCGGGGGATCTGCAAAGATGGGACGTAACCGAAGCTTTCAGGCTATTTTGCCGCTGCGGGGTAAGATCCTGAATACGGAAAAGGCAAAGATCAATCGTATCCTGGAGAATAATGAAATCCAGGCGATGATTACCGCTCTCGGAGCCGGAGTCGGACACTCAGAAGAAGACTTTGAGCTTGAAAATCTGAGGTATCACAAAATTATCATTATGACGGATGCCGATGTTGATGGCTCCCATATTCGTACCCTGTTACTTACCTTCTTTTATCGGTATATGAAGCCTCTCGTTGAAGGAGGACATGTCTATATCGCTACTCCTCCATTGTATAGAATTTCCTACACCCGCGATAATATTGAATATGCGTGGAGTGATGAAAAACGTGATGAGATTATTAAAGAGTTGAAAAATTCTCGTACTAAATTCGATGTATCACGCTATAAGGGGCTTGGTGAGATGAATCCCGAACAGCTTTGGGAAACTACAATGGATCCCGAAACACGTACTTTGCAGCAGGTAACGGTAGAAAATGCCGCCGCCGCTGATAAACTCTTCTCAACACTTATGGGAGGAGATGTACAACCACGCCGGGAATTCATCGAACGCAATGCTAAATATGCAACCCTTGATATTTAGAAAAATACCCAAGTAGTCCAAGTGTTTGAGCTCAGCAATATAGAGGCACAATTCTCAGCTTGAACACTTTAAAATCTATTTATACAGAACTACATTTTAGGAAGCTAAATTTTTAACACCGCACTAAAAATTATCCATGGCTAGAGATAAAATTGTACCCATTGCAATAGAAGATGAGATGCAGTCAGCCTATATCGATTATTCGATGTCGGTTATTGTATCTCGGGCCCTACCTGATGTTCGGGATGGCCTGAAACCAGTTCACCGGCGTATTTTATACGGAATGAGTGAGCTTGGCATGCTTCATAACAGGAACTATAAAAAGAGTGCCCGTATTGTAGGTGAGGTGCTCGGTAAGTATCACCCGCATGGCGACTCTGCGGTATATGATTCCATCGTGCGAATGGTGCAGGACTTCTCTCTGCGTTACCCGCTCGTCGATGGGCAGGGAAACTTTGGCTCCATTGATGGTGACTCTGCGGCGGCTATGCGGTATACAGAGGTTCGGATGGAGCGTATTGCCGAAGAAATGCTAACGGATATCAACAAGGAAACCGTTGATTACCAGACGAACTTTGATGATACCCTTCAGGAGCCCACGGTGCTTCCGGGTATGTTGCCCAACCTCCTGATAAATGGGGCTTCGGGTATTGCGGTGGGAATGGCCACGAATATGGCCCCACATAACCTCACCGAAACCATCGATGGGATTATTGCTTATATTGAGAATCCCGACATCGATTGCAAGGGACTGATGGAGCATATTTCTGCGCCTGATTTTCCAACCGGAGGTATTATATATGGCTACGGCGGGGTTAAGGAAGCCTACGAAACCGGACGTGGAAAGATAACCCTTCGGGCCCGCTGTACAACTGAGGAACTGCGGCGCGGACGTGAGCAAATTGTTATTACAGAAATTCCATACCAAGTAAATAAGACGACGCTTGTTAAGAAGATTGCGCGTCTTACCCAGAACGAAAAAATTGACGAAATTTCTGAAATTCGGGATGAGTCTGATCGCGATGGTATGCGTATTGTTGTTGTGTTAAAGAGAAATGCTAATGCAGGCATTGTTCTTAACCAGCTTTATAAATATACGCAGATGCAGACGACTTTCGGTGTGATTAGCCTTGCGTTGGTTAAGGGACGTCCGAAAGTAATGCCGCTCAAGGAGTTAATATATCACTTCGTTGAGCATCGGATTGAAATTATAATCCGCCGTACCCTTTATGACCTGGATCAGGCCGAAGCCCGTGCCCATATTCTTGAGGGTCTTAAGATTGCCCTGGACGATCTGGATGAAGTAATCAAGACTATTCGAGCTTCCGACAGTCCAAAAGAGGCAAATGCTGCACTCCGTCGTAAGTTTGCGCTGACTGATATTCAGGCTAAAGCGATCCTGGATATGCGCTTGCAAAAACTTACGGGGCTTGAAAGAGATAAAGTAGAGCTCGAATACGGTGAAATAGCTGAAAAAATTGCTGATTTCCGTGATATTTTGTCCAATCGCGATCGTCAGAAATCAATTATTAAGGATGAACTGCTTGAAATTCAAAAGCGCTACGGCGATGGTCGCCGTACCCAAATCGTCCACTCTGCGGAGGATTTCAGTGTGGAAGATATGATTGCTGATGAGGATGTGGTTATTACCATATCTAATAAAGGATTTATTAAGCGAATGCCGGTAAGCGGTTATCGCCGACAGAAACGTGGTGGTAAGGGTATGAAGGGCACAAACACGAAAGATGACGAATACGTCGAGCATCTGTTTGTGGCTACTAACCATAATTACATTCTTTTCTTTACCGAGAAGGGACAGTGTTACTGGTTAAAAGTTTATGAAATTCCGGAAGCCTCCCGAACGGCACGGGGACGTGCTATCGTTAATCTCATTGAGATTGACAAGGACGATACTATTAAGACTTTTGTACCCGTGAAAACGCTGGATGACGAAGAGTACATCAATAATAATTACATTATGATGTCTACCCGGGAGGGCAAGGTCAAGAAGACCACCCTTGAAGCATATAGTCGTCCGCGACGCGATGGAATTATTGCGATTAATATTAATGAAGGTGACGCCCTCCTTGAAGCTGCTCTTACTAATGGCGAGAGCAATATTATCCTTGCTAACAGAAAGGGACGGGCCATCCGCTTTCATGAGGATGAAGTTCGAGACATGGGACGAAATACTTCCGGTGTGAAGGGAATGGATCTTGATAAAAACAATGAACTTGTAGATATGGTTGTGGTTAAAAACACACATGAAGCTACGGTTCTAGCCATTTCAGAAAACGGATACGGCAAACGATCACTTGTTGAGGATTATCGTGAGCAGAGCAGGGGTGGAAAAGGAGTGATTACACTTAAGGTTACCAAGAAAACCGGTGAACTGATCGCCCTTAAAGAAGTTTCTGACAAAGATGACCTGATGGTCATAACAGAAGGCGGTAAAGTAATCCGAATGAACTGTGGTGATATCCGGACCATGGGACGAAATACTCAGGGCGTCCGTATTATGCGACTTGGTTCTGAAGGAAAAATCGGTGCTGTTACGCGCGTAGTGAATGAAGAAGAGGACTCAACAGTATAAAAACCTAATCCAATATTTAAATTCTTCTACGAATAAAAAGGCTTCCTGAATCAGGGAGCCTTTTTTATTTATTGGTAAACTTTTACGGAAAAGGAGGGGCCCTACATGGATTCCCATGTTGGATTATAAACCCGTACGTAATCCACATAATATTTTTGCGGAAATATACTGTCATCTACGCCTTCTGTTCCACCCCAGGCTCCCCCGATTGCAGCATTTATAATAAGATAAAAGGGTTGATCGAATGGCCATACAGCCGGGTCACTGGACTCTTTATGGAAGGTAAAGTATTCTTCGTCATCAATATAGAAAGAGATCTTTTGTGGCAGCCATTCCACAGTGTAGGTATGAAATTTTTCATACGGAGCGTCAACGATCAAGTGATTTCCTTTATTAGTTCCTTTCGTATGGTTATATGCCTCAGTATGAATAGTGGCATGTACCACATCGGGATCAAATCCCACGTTTTCCATAATGTCGATTTCCCCACAGGCCGGCCATCCCACATCATCTATATTTGTACCGAGCATCTACATGGCGGGCCACATACCGCGGCCGGTTGGCAATTTTGCCCGGATTTCTATCTTAGCATATTGCCACTCAGCTTTATTGCGGGTATGTAGGCTGGCAGAGGTATAGGAATGTCCCTTATAGTTGTCATTCCTGGATTCAATAATCAGGGTTCCATCCTCCACACGGGCATTTTCACTTCTTTTTTTGGTGTAATACTGTAACTCATTGTTTCGGATATATCCGTTTTCGTAATTCCACTTTGTAGAATCCGGGAGACCTTCATACTCAAATTCATCTGCCCAGGATAATTCCCAAACAAGCTTTTGATCAGGGGAAGATGTTTCACTATCATTATTATCCTGAGATGAGCTTTCATTGGGGTTACAAGCTGATAAAATGAGAATGCACGTACCGATATAACATAATTTTGAGATGAGAGGGTAAAGTTTATATAGCATCATTACCAATGATATTATTAATAAGGTAGTATTGTTTTAAATGTTTATTTTCTGCAAGCTGTTTTGAAGAATCTCTGCCGATTGCCTCAATCCATTGATTTCTTTCTGGTCAAGGTCGGGAAGCACGCGATGTTTGACCCCTTCAATACCAACTACGCTCTGAAGACTCATGCAGACATCATTAATTCCATAAGCACCATCCCAGTAGGCACTTACGGGAATTACGCTTTTCTCATCCTCTAGGATTCCTTCAACAATTCGTGCAATAACTACCCCAATGGCTGAGTTAGTAAAACCTTTACGTTTTATTATCTCATAAGCGGCATTTTTGGATTCTTCAAAAAGCTTATCCAGCGCCTCTTTATTGTAGGGTTTTCCCAAGACGGTATTATTTTGGATAGGCTGCCCCCCGATATTAGCCTGGCTCCAGATGGGTACTTCTGAGTCACCATGTTCTCCTAATATATAGGCATGTACTGAACGTGGATCTACATCATAATAACGTCCAAGCAGGGCACGAAAGCGGGCGGTATCGAGAAGTGTGCCGGTTCCAATAATGCGCTGTGGCTCACGAGAACTTAATTTCTGAGAAACATAGGTGAGAATATCCACCGGGTTGGTGGCAATAATGAGTATAGCATTTGGAGCATGTTCATCCAGCTTCGAAATAATATCATTATAAACCGCGGCATTCCTATTTAATAATTCTAGACGCGATTCATCAGGAGATTTTTGTCCCACTCCCGCAGTGACAACTACTACCTGGGTATCCTTTAAGTCTTTGTAAGTGCCTGCCCGAACCTTGACGTTTCCAACAAGGAGTTGGCCATGCATCAGGTCCATGGCTTCTCCTTCAGCTCGCTCCTGATTTAAATCAACTAAGATGATTTCACTGGCAATGCGCTGGTTAAAGAGAGCATAGGCCGCAGCTACTCCAACATTACCGGTCCCTATTATAGCAACAGATCTTTTCTGTATCATTATAATTTAATTTATATTTTCTATCATACTTTCTAATAATTTTTTTCTTTCCTCTATTAGAATATCTGGTTTGACTATTTTAATATTATTTGAAAACTGTAACAGCCATTTGTTAATAAAATCAATATTATCAAAGAAAAACCCTATCCGAATAAAATTAGGATTTTTATTATTTTCCTTAATAATTTTAGCCGGCAGATTTGCCTTGAAGCGCTTTTCGTCGGTTTTGTGTACATCTACCTCTATTTGGTGTGAAGTGCTCTCATATCGAAAAATAAGCCCTTCTACGTCGATCTTACCGTGGGGAACGAAATTTTCATCCAAAATTTGTATATCTGACATTCGATCAAGCACAAAGTTCCGAACAGCTTCTCTTTTATGGGAGTGCCCGATCATATTCCAGTGGTCCCGAAAAAAAACGATGAGATAAGGATCAATTTTTCTACTGGTAATTTTTTCGTCGGACTTTGAGCAGTAGTCAAACTTGATGGATTGGTTTTTAGAAATGGCATTACTGATCACATACCAGTCACCGCCTTCCATTTTTTCGGGACCAAAATTTAAATAGGGGTCAACAACAGTCCGTTCCCCCAGCGATTCCATAAAATTAAGTAACTCTTCAGGGAGTACCTCTTTAATTTTTAACTCTACCCCTTTTGCATCTTCAATCAAAGTTTTGTCCACCTGTGATTTGACAAAATTGAGCCCGACCATTATCGTGGCCAACTCTTTAGAGGTGAACATCAGGGGTGGGATTTTGTATCCTCTCATTATCCCATATCCATTGTATTCATCCCAGGTTACGGGGACGTTCATTTCTGAAAGAGCGTTAAAATCTCGAAAAACGGTACGGCGACTCACGTCAAATTTTTCAGCTATATCATTTACCGTAATTCTATTATTAGACTGTTGAAGCATTAGAATGAGCTTCATTCGGCGCTCTGTACTGTTCATAAATGCTTATATTTGCAGTAATATTGACTGCTCAATATAAACGAAATAAAGAATAGTTACAGTCAGGAATAAACCTTGATTACCGACGAATTATAATAAGGGCTTTTCCACTATAGAATTGACCGGCCGATGTTAGTACTACAGATTTAATATCAAGGGGTTCTTCTATACCCTCTAATTCTGATTCAAAGTTTTCTCCTTTGTAAAGCATCATAACAGACCAAGGGAGGTGGGCGGTCATCTTGTAGAGGTCATTTATTTTGAATGCATGTTTCGATATCAGAAGAAAAGGGTCCTGAACCTGTATGTTTTTGATCGTTACATCAATAACTTCGGTATTACTGACTGCTATTCTCTGGGCTATTTGTTTAACCACCATACATTTTTTTGATACAATATCGTTAAGAATAAACTTTTTTCCGGGTGTGGTGATGGCCAGAGGGAGGCCTGGGAGCCCACCGCCGGTACCTGCGTCAACAATAATTTTACTCTCTATGAACGCTTCAAACTGTGATAAGAGTAGTGAATGACGGACATGTTCAAGAATTGTTTCACGTGAAACATCACGACTTACTAGGTTGATGCGTTTATTCCACCAAAGTAAACGATCTATATAGGTTTCTATTGTTGACTTGTAGTTGGCTAACAGTTGGTCTGTCTTACTGAATGTTTCACGTGAAACATTCAGTTCTTTAATAGAGTGTTCCACGTGAAACGATTTATTAGTTGTTAAGATAAACCATTAATACAGATATGTCGCTTGGGGAAACGCCACTTATTCGACTGGCTTGGCCCAACGTTTCGGGTTTAATGCGCTCCATTTTTTGTTTCCCTTCGGCGGAAAGACTATTTATGTTGTCATAGCTTAAAGAATCTGGTATAAGCGTATCTTCTTGTTTGTGCATTTCTTCAACCATCTCAAACTCTTTTTCTATGTATCCGGCGTATTTGATCTGTATTTCTACTTGGTCAAAGACGTCTTTATCGGTTGTGATAGATTCTACCTTTTGATTCAGCTCATCATCTGCTTCCAAAAGATTATAAATAGAGAGTTGGGGACGAGGGATAAGTGTCTTTGCTTTCACGGGTTGAGATAAAGTGCTGGTGCCTTGTTCTTTGAGCATGGGATCCATTTTTTCTGGATAGACTGTGTAATCCGCGATGAGGTCATGGACTTTATCTATAGCTTCTTTTTTTGTTTGGTAACGCTCAAAGCGTTCTTCTGAGGCAAGTCCAATTTTATATCCTAATTCTGTAAGTCGAAGGTCCGCATTATCCTGGCGAAGTAGTATACGATGTTCTGCACGGGAGGTAAACATTCGGTATGGCTCTTCGGTACCCTTGGTAATAAGGTCATCGATAAGCACGCCTATATATGCCTCGGATCGCTTGAGAATGAATTCTTCATCTCCCTGGACTTTTCGTGCAGCGTTAATTCCAGCCATCAATCCTTGACAAGCTGCTTCTTCATAGCCGGTAGTTCCGTTAATTTGTCCCGCAAAGAAAAGGCCTTCAGTGATTTTAGTCTCCATGCTTCGCCTTATCTGGTAAGGAGGGAAGTAGTCATATTCAATAGCATAACCGGGGCGAAGCATCACTGCCTCTTCGAAGCCCGGTATCGTTCGAAGTGCTTTATATTGTACATCTTCAGGTAAGGAGGTGGAAAATCCATTTAGATACATCTCATAAGTATTCCATCCTTCGGGTTCCAGGAAGAGCTGATGTCCGTCTTTTTCGGAAAATCGATTAATTTTATCTTCAATGCTTGGACAGTAGCGTGGGCCTGTGGATTCAATAGTCCCATTGAACATAGGGCTTCGGTCAAAGCCAGAGCGCAAAACATCATGAACTTCTTCATTGGTGTCGCCCATCCAGCAAGTAAGCTGTTCTTCTTGTGAAGGGAGGGAGTCCGTTAAAAAAGAGAAGGGAGCGGGATCTTCATCGCCATATTGTATCTCAAGCCTATCATAATTTATAGAACGGCCATCGATGCGGGGTGGTGTTCCGGTCTTGAGTCTTCCCACTTCAAAACCAAGATCCTCGAGAGCTCCAGAAATTCCTACAGAGGCCCGCTCACCGGATCTTCCCCCGCCAAAATTTGTTTCTCCAATGTGAATAAGACCATTCCCAAAAGTGCCAGTTGTTAGTATAACTGTTTGGGCCTCAAAGGATTGGCCGGTTGATGTTTTTACACCGGTCACCCGTTTACCGTCTTCTGTGGTAAGGACATCAACAACATTATCCTGACGAAAATAGAGATTATCTTTTTTTTCCAGCTCTTCGCGCATAGTCTTACTGTACAGGGCCCGGTCACTTTGGCAGCGGGGACTCCACATAGCAGGTCCCTTGCTGGTATTTAGCATCCGGAATTGAACAGCTGACTTATCGGCAACAATACCCGTTAACCCACCAAGAGCATCTATTTCGCGAACCAACTGTCCTTTCGCGATGCCTCCAATAGCTGGGTTGCAGGACATTTTCGCGATAGCATCCAGGTTCATGGTAATGAGTAAGGTCTTTGCACCTATTTCTGCTGCCGCACCAGCGGCTTCACTGCCAGCGTGGCCAGCGCCGACTACAATAACGTCATAGGTAGGATAAAGGGACTTCATAAGCAAGTTAAACAGTTGATTTTATTGCGCTTAGCAATTTATTAAAAGAGTTAAAAAATATTTATATCGCAGTTAGTAGAACAACAAATATTAAATCAGCTGTAC
>JBEPXF010000082.1:0-10719 GCA_041642075.1 Fodinibius sp. | reverse complement strand
GACGACAGTCAGTCCCTCAGTAACCACCGCAGGTAGTTGATAGCATAATGACTTCCCCCCGCCTGTTGGAAAAAGAACCATCGTATCTTTTTGTTCCAGAACGGCACGAATAACTTCATCCTGTCCCTCTCGAAAAGAAGAATAGCCCCAATATTTTTTGAGAGCCTCCCGGGCTTCTGTCATTGTTATATGATTCATGTAGCCTCAAAAATAATCCATAATTATGTTAAATCGAATAAATCAAAATCCAGATTATAAACCAGCAGTTCAACTGCTATTTTAATTTTTAAAAAAATATTTTGTATTCTTCTACTGAAAGCTTAATATTGCATTCAATGAGAAAAAGCGGAATACATATCGACCTATGCCTCGACAGTCAAACTGTTGATGTCCTACCTATATTTCCGCTACTTCCGATTCGGCGATGGCCGCGGGCCCTTCCGGGCTCCTAAACACCTCTCTTTTGCGGAGAGTACGTTCAGCAAAGATCTCTCCGCAACTCGACTCATTACTCAAATTTTTCTTACACAGCAATTTTAACTGTTGCTACTGTTTTATTTTAACACAAATTAACTATGGACATTCAAATATCTGTAGCTGATTCACAGCATTTGGAGTATGCAAAACAAATCTGTGATCTCATGGAAGAGGCTGCCAAGCAGCGAGGCACCGGTATTGCCAAACGGAAGCCTGAATACATCCAGTCCAAGATGAAGGAAGGTAAAGCGGTTGTTGCCATTGACAAAGACGAAGAGAAGCTGGCTGGCTTTTGCTATATCGAGAGCTGGGGTCACGATAAATATATTGCGAATTCCGGCCTGATCGTGCATCCTCACTATCGTAAACTGGGATTGGGGCGTCGTATTAAAGAAAGAGTATTCAAATTGTCTCGTGAAAAATATCCGGATGCCAAGATCTTTGGTATAACTACCAGTATGGCCGTTATGAAAATCAATTCGGACATGGGATATAAACCGGTCACTTTTGATGAATTAACGCAGGATGAAGAGTTTTGGAAAGGCTGCCAAAGCTGTCCTAATTATGATATCCTGACAAATGAAGAACGCAAAGGATGCCTTTGCACTGGTATGCTTTATGACCCTGAAAAAGAAGAAAAAAAGAAAGAACCCAAACAAGACTCCAAGCCCGAACAAAAGGAAAAACGTTGGGAACAGTTTAAGAGATTTTTACGTCTCCACAAGAGAAACCTAGAACGTAAAACCAAGCACATTTTTAAATTTAAATTAAACACGAACTGGTAATGAGTAATAAGAAAAAAATAGTTTTGGCCTTTAGCGGTGGACTCGATACCTCCTACTGCGTCCCATATCTAAAACAACAGCATCAGGCCGAAATTCACACTGTACTGGTAAATACAGGTGGTTTTGACAAGAAGGAGCTGGCCAAAATTGAAGAGCACGCTTATAATCTTGGAAGCAACAAGCATCAAACGCTTCAAAAAACGGATGATTATTATACCAAAATTATCCGGTTCCTAATTTTTGGAAATGTGCTTAAAAATAATACCTATCCTTTGTCGGTTAGTTCTGAACGCGTATTTCAGGCAGTAGCTATCGCAAATTATGCTAAAGAGGTAGGAGCCGATGCTATTGCACACGGAAGTACGGGAGCCGGAAATGACCAGGTCCGCTTTGATCTTATTTTTAATATTATCGCTCCCGAGCTGGATATCATTACTCCCATTCGCGACCAGCAACTATCACGCGAAGAAGAAGTTGCGTTCCTGAACCAGCATGAAATTGAAATGGATTGGAGTGACGCGAAATATTCCATCAATAAGGGGCTCTGGGGTACGAGCGTAGGCGGGGCCGAAACCCTGACCTCCGACAAACCCTTGCCTGAGGAAGCCTATCCAAGTCCGCTAAAGAAAAAAGAGCCCCAAACAATTAGCCTCGAATTTGAAAACGGAGAACCCACGGGCCTTAATGGCGAAAATTATGATACCCCTATTGAATTCATCCGAGAGTTGGAGGAAATAGGCTCCTCTTATGCCATAGGGCGAGATATTCATGTAGGCGATACGATTATTGGTATAAAGGGGCGTGTAGGTTTTGAAGCCGCGGCGGCCATGCTAATTATTAAAGCCCATGAACAGCTCGAAAAACATGTTCTGGCCAAATGGCAGCTCTACTGGAAAGACCAGCTTGCCGAGTGGTATGGAATGATGCTGCATGAAGGGCAGTATCTGGATCCCGTAATGCGAAATATCGAGGCATTTCTTGAGGATACACAGTCAACGGTTAACGGCACCGTTTCCATAAAGCTGCATCCTTATCGCTTTGAAATTGAAGGCATTACCTCACCAAATGACCTGATGAATGCAAAGTTTGGCGACTACGGCGAAATGAATAATGCATGGAGCGGTAAAGACGTCAGAGGTTTTGCAAAAATTCTTTCTAATCAAATTAGTATTCACCAATCTGTAAATAATCATGATTAATGCAGGAGTTGTGGGTGGTACGGGATATGCAGCAGGAGAACTGTTACGTATTCTAATCAATCACCCTGAGATCAATATTAAGTTTATTTTCAGTACCAGCAAGGCCGGCGAAAAAGTAAGTTCAGTTCATCAGGATTTTATGGGTGTTACCAACCTCCAATTCAGTCACGAATTGGATCCAGATATAGATGTACTTTTTCTATGTATGGGTCACGGTAATTCTGAGGCTTTCCTGCAGGAACATTCTGTGAAGGATCATACCAAAATTATTGATCTCAGCAGGGATTTCCGTCTGGCTCCCAATCAGGATTTTCAACAGCGATCCTACACCTATGGATTGCCGGAATTACAAAAAGAAGCCATTGCCGAAGCCGACAGTATTGCCAATCCCGGTTGCTTTGCTACGGCCATACAGCTTGCTCTTTTCCCTCTGGTTAAACAGCAAGTATTACAGCAAGATGTACATATACACGGTATAACCGGATCAACCGGAGCCGGAAGCTCCCTCAGAGAAACTACCCATTTCAGCTGGAGAAACAACAATGTTTCCATATATAAGGCGCTCCGGCATCAGCACATCGGTGAAGTCCGCCGAAAGCTGCAACAAATTGATCCGGATTTTAATAAAGATCTGAACTTTATTCCTGTGCGCGGAGACTTTACACGAGGTATTTTTATAACGGCCTACACTCCCTGTGACTTATCACTTGATGAAGCCCAATCGCTATATCAGGAGTTTTATCAGGATTCGCCTTTTGTACATATTAGCAGCGATCCATTACATCTCAAACAGGTGGTTAATACTAATAATGGGCTCCTCCACCTGGATAAGAAAGATGGTAAGCTATTGGTTACCAGTATTATAGATAATCTTTTGAAAGGAGCTTCAGGACAGGCCGTCCAGAATATGAATCTGATGTTCGGATTAAACGAGACAACAGGACTAAAACTTAAAGCTACCTATTATTAAAATGGAACTATTTGATGTCTATCCCCTGCTTGACTTGGAACCCGTTAAAGCAGAAGGAAACTATGTTTACACTAAAGACGGAACAAAATATCTCGACCTGTACGGCGGCCATGCCGTCATTTCGATTGGCCATACGCATCCGCATTACGTAAAGAAAATAAGTAAACAACTACAGAAAATAGGATTCTATTCCAATTCCGTTCAAAATTCACTGCAACAGGAGCTGGCAGACAAACTCGGTCAACTATCCGGCTATGACGATCATCAGCTCTTCTTGTGCAACTCGGGCGCCGAAGCTATCGAAAATGCCCTTAAAGCTGCTTCCTTCCACAACAAACGTTCGAAAGTAGTGGTCTTCGAACAATCGTTCCACGGTCGGACATCCGCAGCTATTGGAATTACTGATAAGGACAAATATTCCGCTCCTGTTAACAAACGAAGTGAAACGGTATTCCTGGAACTCAATGATTTTGATTCGCTTGAAAAAGAACTCATTCAGGAAGATGTCTGTTCCCTTGTTATTGAAGGTGTTCAGGGAATCGGGGGCGTCCGTATTCCCGATGATGAATTCCTGAAAAAGGCTCGTAAGCTTTGCAGCGAAACCGGAACTCTTCTCATTTTAGATGAAATACAATCGGGCTATGGTCGAACCGGCAAATTTTTTGCTCATCAATATGCCGATATTGAAGCGGATATTGTGACAATAGCTAAAGGAATGGGGAATGGTTTTCCAGTAGCGGGGACCATTATTGGTCCGAACATAGAGCCTTTCCATGGAGAACTGGGGTCCACTTTCGGGGGTAACCACCTTGCATGTGCCGCAGCCATTGCTGTATTGGAAGTCATAGAAAAGGAAAAACTCACCGACAACGCTTCTTCTGTAGGCAATAAGCTATTAAAACAGTTAGGTAACCTTCCCCAGGTCAAAGAAGTTCGGGGACGGGGACTTATGATTGGAATCGAATTTCCCTTTGCTATTAAAGAATTGCGTTCCAAACTCATTGAGGAGGAACAGATTTTAACCGGTGTTGCCAGCAATCCGAATGTACTCCGGCTCTTACCGCCCTTGTCTGTCACCATGAGCGAAGCAGATCGATTTCTAAACGCCCTTGAAAACGTTTTAACCCAGCAAAAAGTATCATGAAGAATTTTACTTCTATTGAGGATGTTCCGAATCCGAAAGGTTTGATTCGGGATGTTCTGGAGCTAATAGATAAATCCAATCATTCAACTATCGGTAAAAACAAAACACTGGGAATGGTTTTTTTTAATCCCAGTCTGCGTACACGGCTAAGTACACAAAAAGCGGCCCAAAACCTTGGAATGGAGGTGATCGTACTTAACATAAATAAAGATTCCTGGAATGTAGAATTCGAAGATGGCACCACTATGGATGGAGACTCTCAGGAACATATAAGGGATGCCGTTAAAGTTATTAGTAGTTATTGTGACCTGCTTGCAGTGCGTACCTTTGCAAGCCTTACAAATCGTCGGCAGGATTACGAAGAACGAGAGTTGCAAAACTTTTTGAAACATTCATCTGTCCCTGTCATAAGTATGGAATCGGCCACGTTGCATCCGCTTCAATCACTTACCGACATGGCTACAATTGTTCATACGAATATTCCCAAGCCAAAAGTAGTGCTCAGTTGGGCTCCACATCCTAAACCACTGCCACAGGCGGTAGCTAACTCTTTTCTTGAATGGGTTCCGGAATTGCAAGCTGAAGTCGTGGTTGCACATCCTAAGGGATACGAACTCAGTGAGAAGTTTGTCGCTGGCCATAAAGTCACCCATAATCAGCAAGAGGCCTTTGATAATGCCGACATCATTTACGCAAAAAACTGGTCGAGTTACAGTGACTATGGAACAACGCCCCCTGTTAAGGAAAACTGGACTATCACCTCTGAATTGATGCGAAAAACTAACCAGGCAAAATTTATGCACTGCCTTCCAATCCGTCGCAATGTGGTTGCTAGTGATGAAGTTATTGATGATTCACTGGTATATGATCAAGCAAAAAATCGTGAATATGCTGCGCAGTCTGTGCTCAAAAATCTTTTAGAGGTATTATAGTGAAGGAACTGAATGTTATTAAAATCGGGGGGAGCATTGTCAATAATGAGCAGCGCCTAACCACATTTATTAATAATTTCCTTAAGGTTTCAAGTCCGAAAATCATTGTGCATGGCGGAGGCTCATCTGCATCTGATCTTTGCCGCAAGCTAGATATTCCGATTAAGATGAAAGATGGACGGCGCATTACAGATAAACCTGCACTGGATGTGGCTGTAATGGTCTATGCGGGACTTATTAATAAGACCATTGTTGCCAGACTTCAGGGACACTCCTGCAATGCAATCGGCCTGTCGGGGGCAGACTTAAATATTATTCCTGCCAAAATTAGATCTGGTACCGAAATCGACTATGGATTTGTAGGGGATATTAAAGCCGAAGATATTAATACTTATTTTGTGACTCGGCTGCTGGATGAACAAGTTGTGCCCGTCTTCCCTGCCATTACTCATAATAAGAAAGGACAGCTGCTCAATACTAATGCCGATACCATCGCCTCTACCCTGGCTATAGCGCTAGGCAACAAGTACAATGTCAATCTCACCTATTGCTTTGAAAAAAATGGGGTATTGAGGGATGTCGAAGACGATGATTCCTGGATCGAGCATATTAACCAGGAAGACTATATTCAGCTCAAAGATCAGGGAATTATTCATGAGGGGATGATCCCAAAGCTCGATACAGCATTTGGGGCCCTGCAAAAAAATGTGCGGCAAGTGCATATTAAGCATGCGAAAAACTTGTCTAACCAAATCGGAACAACCTTAACATTATGAAACAGCGCGCTACCGAAGCTATTGAACTGCTCAAAAGTTTGATTTCTACTCCCTCCCTATCCAAAGAAGAGGATAAAACCGGTGATTTGATACAGAATTTTCTGGAATCAAAGGGCATTCCGGTTCAACGCCACAAAAATAATATCTGGGCTACCAATGAATATTTCGATAAGGATAAACCAACAATATTGCTTAATTCTCATCACGACACTGTAAAACCAAATGACGGGTATAGCAAAGATCCCTTTACTCCTGTAATTGAAAATGGCAAGCTATTTGGATTGGGTTCCAATGATGCAGGAGGACCTTTGACCTCACTTATTGCTACATTCGTACATTTTTATCATCAAAAAGACTTGACTTACAATTTAGTGATGGCAGCTACAGCGGAAGAGGAAATATCCGGGGATAATGGTATTGTTTCAATTCTTAATAAAATGCCGGAAATTGATTGTGCCATTGTAGGTGAACCTACCCAGATGCGCATGGCCGTAGCAGAAAAAGGCCTCATGGTGCTAGAATGTACGGCTAAGGGGAATAGCGGTCATGCTGCCCGTAACGAAGGAAAGAATGCTATCTATGTCGCACTCAAGGATATTGAATGGTTCAAAAACCATCGGTTCGAGAAGGAGTCAAAAATGCTCGGTCCGGTTAAAATGACGGTGACCGTAATCAATGCCGGAAGTCAGCATAATGTTGTGCCCGATAGCTGTACATTTACGGTGGATATTCGAAGTACCGATATTTATGACAATATCTATATTCTGGAAACCATAAAAAATAATATTAAGTCGGAAGTTACGGCTCGTTCAATCCGTCTAAATCCCTCATTTATACCGCTTGAACATCCGCTGGTACAGGTGGGGAAAGCGATGGGCATCGAAGCTTATGGTTCTCCGACTCTCTCGGATCAAGCCTTTCTATCGGTGCCTTCACTGAAGATGGGACCCGGGAAATCCGCGCGCTCGCATACCGCTGACGAATTTATTCGCCTCGACGAAATAGAAAAAGGTATAGAGACATATATTAACTTATTAGATTCCGTTATTAGGTCTTAGGTTTTAATATTCAGTTATGCAATAGGTTAAGATGAAAATAATTACAGTTAACAAATGATATCTAAACAAATAATACAATCATGAAACTCTGGGACAAAGGCCAAGCCTCTACAAGTGACATTGTCGATCAGTTTACCGTGGGTCAGGATCGTGTTCTCGATCTCCAAATTGCCGAATATGATCTGCAGGCTTCTAAAGCTCATGCCCGGATGCTCAATAGCATTGATATTTTGTCGGATAATGAGGCGAAGAATATTATCAAAGAACTGAACAGACTGCTTGATGAGGTAGAATCAGGTGACTTCACTATTGAAAAGGATTTTGAAGATGTTCATTCTAAAATTGAATTCGAACTGACTCAGAAACTTGGCGAAACCGGTAAGAAAATTCATGCTGGGCGATCACGTAATGATCAGGTATTAGTGTGCCTTCATTTATATGCCAAGGATCAAATTGAAGAAATTAAGCAACTTATAAAAAACCTTTTTGAAGAGCTCACGGAACTGAGTGAAAAGCATAAAAAAGTTATCATTCCGGGCTATACTCACATGCAGGTGGCCATGCCCTCCTCTTTTGGCCTTTGGTTTGGAGCCTATGCAGAATCTCTGATTGATGATTTATATATGCTGGATGCTGCTTATAAGATTAGTGATCAAAATCCGCTCGGCTCGGCAGCGGGCTACGGCAGCTCCCTCCCCCTTGATCGCAGCCAAACCACCGAGTTACTACATTTTTCTACTCTGAAATATAATTCAGTAGCTGCCCAGATGAGTCGCGGCAGACTTGAGAAGAGTATCAGCTATGCCCTGAGTTCCGTAGCCGGCACCCTGTCCAAGATGGCTATGGATGTGTGCCTGTTCATGAATCAAAATTTTGATTTTCTATCTTTTCCAGATGAACTAACTACGGGATCGAGCATCATGCCGCACAAAAAGAATCCGGATGTATTTGAACTTGTTCGGGCAAAATGTAACAGTATCCAGAATTTGCCGAACGAATTAACGCTTATTACCAACAATCTGCCCAATGGTTACCACCGGGATTTCCAGCTTCTTAAGGAAAAACTCTTTCCAGCGGTTCAGAACCTGAAAGAATGCCTGGATATCAGTCGATTTATGTTTCAGCATGTGAAGGTTAATGAAAATATCATTGATGATCCTAAATACGATTACCTTTTTAGTGTAGAGGAGGTGAACCGCAAGGTTATGCAAAATACTCCCTTCAGAGAAGCCTATCAGGAAGTTGGACAAGCAATAGCAGAAGGAAAATTCGATCCCGATAAAGAGTTAAAGCATACACATGAAGGAAGTATTGGTAATCTGTGTACTGATCAAATAAAGAAAAAATTTAACGAAGCATTTAATAACTAATTAGTATTTCTAATTCAACCTACTGGACTTATGAAAACAAATGTCGCAATTCTTGGAGGCGGTAATCTGGGAACGGCCCTTGCAAAAGGATTGGCCCGTACTGAAGAAGCTTCCCAAAAATATGATGTAACTATTACCCGCAGAAATACCGATCTCATCAAACATCTCGAAGAGGACGGAATTACTGTGAGCTCTGACAATACATCCGCAGTTAAAGAAGCTGAACTTATTGTCATTTCCGTTCAGCCTACACAAATTGAACAGCTTATTGAAGAGATTAAGCCGGTGCTGGACCCCAAACAGCATATTATAGCTTCGACCATGGCGGGAGTATCCGGCGAAGAAATCGCCAAACTAACAGGGTCGGGCTATCGGATTCTTCGTGTTATGCCAAATACGGCAGCCGCTATCAATCAGGCCATGACCTGTATTGAAAAAACACCCCACAAAGAAGCGGAAGAAAAGGTAATTGAACTGTTTGATACACTCGGTAAAACGCTGGTGATCAACTCTGAACTCATGGAAGCCTCCACTGTTTTAGGAGCATGCGGCATTGCTTTCTTCCTGCGCTATATCCGAGCCGCTTCTCAGGGAGGTATTGAGGTAGGTTTTCATGCGGAGGAGGCCCAACTTATTGCGGCCCAAACTGCCCTCGGAGCTTCGAGTCTGCTGTTAAACTCGAACAACCATCCCGAGCATGAAATTGATAAGGTAACGACTCCCAAGGGATGTACCATTGCGGGCCTCAATGAAATGGAGCATAACGGACTGAGTTCAGCCTTAATCAAGGGGATCAAAACATCCTGGGAGATGATAGAAAAGATTCGCTGACTTGATGAATTATGACATAAAAATAGCCGTCAGATTACTTCAAAATCTGACGGCTATTCTATTATTACATTCGTAGTTTTAATATTATACTTCTTCACCTGATAGGGTAGCTTTCACGTAGTTGCGACGCATCTCTGCAATGGCAGAAATTGAGATACCTTTAGGGCAAACCGCTTCACATTCTGCGAAGTTGGAACAATCTCCAAAACCTTCCTCCTCCATCTGCTCAACCATTGCTACCGTTCGCTTCTTCCGCTCTGGTTCACCTTGCGGCAATCGGTTTAAGTGCGATAATTTTGCCCCGGTAAATAGTGAAGCAGAAGAATTCGGGCAGGCTGCCACGCAGGCACCGCATCCAATACAAGTAGCATAATCAAAAGCAGTATCTGATACTGATTTATCAATGGGAATGGAATTGGCATCAGGGGCTGACCCTGTCTTTACTGATACATATCCGCCAGCCTCAATAATACGGTCAAAAGCGCTGCGATCAACGACCAAGTCTTTAATAACCGGAAAAGCCTGGGCCCGGAAAGGTTCCACCACAATAGTATCGCCATCGCTATAGTTACGCATGTGCAACTGACAGGTACACGTAAGCGCCTTGGGACCGTGTGCCCGGCCGTTAATCATAAGATTACAGGAACCGCAAATACCTTCACGGCAATCATAATCGAATTCGATAGGCTCTTCCTCACCTTTGGCGACAATCTGTTCATTGAGCACGTCAAGCATTTCCAAAAATGACATATGCTCATTAACATTATTAAGAGTGTAATCAACCAACTTACCGGGCTCGTCAGGACCTGCTTGGCGCCAAATTTTTAAGTGGATGGTAAATGTATCAGCCATAATTAATTATTTTACCTAAAATTAGAACACAGATAATAGTGCTTTACTAATCTGTTGAGTCAGTTCTAATTGTGTTCTATTTATAACTTCGTTGTTTCAATTCTACGAATTCAAATTCCAGGTTTTCTTTATGGAGCTGTTCCTGTAGTTTTCCATTGATATCTTTGAACTCCCAAGCAGCCACATAAGAATACTCCTCATCGTTTCGCAGGGCTTCACCTTCTTCACTTTGGTGCTCCTCCCTAAGGTGACAGCCCGCCGATTCATCACGATGAAGTGCGTCCTCCGCCATCAGTTCACCAAGCTCAAGGAAGTCAGCTACACG
>JBEPXF010000081.1:0-10810 GCA_041642075.1 Fodinibius sp. | reverse complement strand
CCTTCTTTGCGGAGCTTCTGAACAACTTTAGCTTCAGTTGCAATGGAGGCGTGATCGGTCCCTGGTACCCAGCAGGCATTTTTACCCTGCATGCGAGCGCGGCGGACCAGCACATCCTGGATAGTAATGTTGAGCATGTGGCCCATATGCAGCACGCCGGTAACGTTTGGAGGAGGAATGACTACCGTATATGATTCACGGTTATCGGGTTCAGAATGAAAAAAGCCGTTATCCTCCCAAAAGTTGTACCATTTGTCTTCGATGCTGCCGGGATCAAAATGCTTGGGAATATCCTGAGAAGCGGTTGTCTTATCCAAAATTATTGAATGCGCTTTTTGATGTTCAGATTAGATTTTACTGGAGGGTGAAGATACGAAAAAGGAGAGAAGATTTTGTGCCAATTATTGCTTCTGTTTTAATAAGTACTGCCTGACGGTTAAAAAAAAGGTTAAAAGCTTTTTGCAGAAAATATTTAGCCGTCAGGCCGAGTGACTTATTTATGATATTTGGTTATGAATTTCGTTTTAATAATGCACCGAAATGACCGTCACAATTATGTTTATGCGGGAATGTCTGGTATCCAAATCCACCATCAACCATTACCTCTTCTGGTACATAACCTTCAACAGTCTGTAGCTCAAAGTTCTCATGGCGGTCGAGGAAATTCATTATTTGGTCCATATTTTCCTCTTCTTCAAGGGAGCAGGTACTGTATACCAGCCGCCCACCTTTTCTAACCATTTTGGCAGCAGAATCCAGCAGACGAGCCTGTTGTTCAACAGCATTTTTGAGTCCTTCCTCATCTCGCCGCCAGCGCAAGTCTGCTCTTTTGCTCAATACGCCTGTTCCGGTACAGGGAGCATCCAGGAGTACACCGTCTGCTTCATCAAGTTCCAGTTCGGTTACATCTGCCCGGCGAACTCGAATATTTTCAGCGTGATAGGTGAGAGCACTTGAAGCCAGTTTGTCCAACCGTTCCGAAGAAATATCAACAGCCAGAATACTTCCTTCTGCATTCATCCGATCAGCCATCAATATACTTTTAGTACCGGGAGCAGCGCATAGATCGTAAATTTCCTCTCCGGGCTGAGGGTCAAGAAGAAAGGGCGCAAAGCCAGCTGCTATATCCTGTACCTGGCAAAAACCTTTGTCAAGCCATCCCTTGGAAATAAAAGGGGCTACACTGTCCACTTGAAAATAGCCTGGAAGCCAATCACTTTCCGTAAAGGAAATATCGTGCTTCGTCATTCTCAGTTTAAAATTTTCGGTTTTGGTACGCAGGTTATTAGCCCTGACATAGTAGACGGGCCGTTTGTTGTTTGCCTGCATGAGCTTAAAAGCTTCACGTTCTCCAAATCGCTTAGTCCACCGTTCTACGAGCCATTCTGGATGAGAAAAGGTGGTTGCAATTAGTTTTGTCCGGTCTTCATATGAAGGTTTGGGAAGATTATCAATATCGCGCTGGAGATTGCGAAGAATAGCATTGGTGAGATCGCCCGTACGTGAGCCGAGTTTCAGTTTAGCTAGTTCAACCGATTCATTAATAGCCGCATAATCAGGGGTACTGTCCATGAAAATCATGTCATAAATACCCAGGCGAAGAATATTTTTTAAGCTGTGCTTCATCTCCTTGATTTTTACATTTGAAAACTCATCAATAAGAAAATCAAGATAGGTGCGGCGTCTTAAAATATTTTGTACATATTCACGGACTTCAGCACGGCCGCGCGAGTCCAATTGATCTGCAGTCGAATAATCTAATACGTTACTTTTGTCAAAATTGATTAATATTTCTACGCTGACAGAACGAGCCGATGCTTCAGTTTCCAATGCGATATCCAATTTAAATTATATTTTCAGTGTTCTGTTCATTATGGACCAAAAGAGTTCAGGACCAGCTGATTTCTAAATGAATCTTAATCAAAAAATGACTGACTCTAAAATTAATTGAACAGGTTCAAAAAAAATACAGTTTTAGGAGGGGAGTTGCTAATGCGTAATAAGAAATCTCGTCACTGATTTTAGTACAATATTCGGATCAGTATTATTTGTTCTGTGCGAAATAGTATATTGGTAATCCTAATAGAAGGATTATGATCCCAACAAGTGCTCCCCATCCGGTAAACATAATACTAGAGTAAAGCAGATAAAGACAGACAATCATAAACAACAGGGGGGTAAGGGGATAGAATGGAACTTTAAATGGCAATTGATGATTGGGGTTTCTCCTGAAAATAAAAAGAGATAGGGTTGTTAAAAAAATAAAAAACCAAAATACCGGCGCGGTATAATCAACCATTGTTGAAACAGCTTCTTTTGTAAAACTGCCCAGTATAACAAGTCCAAAAGCAATAAAACCCTGCAGAAGTAAGGCATTTACAGGTGTGTTATTAGCGTGATTCCACCGGCCTAGAAATTTAAGAAGGGGAAAATCACGTCCCAATGCATAATTGGTACGGGCCCCGGTAATAATTGTAGCGTTTGCTGTGGATAGAGCTGAAATAATAATTAGGACTGCCATCGCAAATGATCCGCCGGATCCAATGATTTTATTACTGAGGCCAACGCCAATGGTATCAGAATTTCGTAGGGTTTCAAGCCCTAAAAGCTGAATATAGGCACTGTTAATGAGCACGTAGAGGACGGTGATTGTTACCAGGCTTAATAGAAGTACGCGAGAAATGTTTTTTCGTACGTCCTTAATCTCAGCTGAAAGATACACTCCTTCGTTCCATCCCCCATAGGTAAGCAGTACAAATATCATAGCAGCCCCCGCGGAGGTTGTTACTCCTGATGATTCTGAAGCAGCTTGTACCGGTTCAGCGCTGAATCCCGTTAAGACTCCGGCTAATCCAGCCAATAGTAATACTACTACAATGATGGAGGTCATAACAGTTTGGACATTTTTTGAAGGGCCGGTCCCTATAATATTAAGACCGGTTAGTCCAATGACCGTAATTCCAGCATAAATCGAGGAACTATAGGTTCCGAGGTCATAAATAACAGAGGCGTAATCACCCAAAATAAAAGCTGCAAGGGTAATAGAACCGGTTTGTATGACTGTCATTCGTCCCCATGAAAAGAGAAAACCAGTACCCGGGCCAAATGCTTTGGTAAGAAAAAAGTATTCTCCTCCCGCATCGGGTTTGGCAGAGGCTAATTCTGCATAGCAAAGTGCCCCAATAATTGAAATAATGCCTCCTGCTATCCAAAAACTAAGATAGTGCACTTCCGAGGCGGCATTTTGGGCAACCATGGAAGGCAGGCGGAAAATACCTATACCAACAACAATGCCTATAATGACTGCGATAGCATTGAAGTTATTAAAAATTCGCCGAGGCTGGCCCCGGGAGTCCTTTTTCATACAACGGTATAAATATAATTATGGCTGTCTTATTTATATATACTTGTGAAAGCTACTGGCGTGTAGCATTCCAGGGAGAAAATGTTTTTTCACTACCATTATGGTGCTGCATAGTGCCATGGATTTGATCACCCTCTACGCGTCCACTGAAAATATAAAACTGATTTCCATCGGAGGCTTTTATGGTAATACGTTCTCCTCTTAACAATTGTTCTTCTGTTTTGTACGTAGTACCATTTTGATCAGTAAGAGAAGCTGTTATTTCCTGGTATCGTTGAGTTAAGTTAATTTCAAACTCTTTTCCATCAGCCGAAAAATTCCAGTTGCCTGCTACTTTTGCTGGAATAACCCAGTAATAGATATCATGAGATCGGCTACTACTGCCATTTGATTCAATGGTAAGTTTCTCATCTGCTTTCCAATCACCCATATCAAAACTGTGGGAAACAATACGTGTACCTGGTTGTAGCTTATCAAGTAACTCCGGACGTAACTTCTCGTTTACGGAGGGCAAGAGATACATCGTGATTACGGAAGCCTCACTGAAGTCGGTCTCAAAGATATTTCCTTCAATAAATAGGATTTGATCGTCTACTTCAGCATTTTTTGCATTTTCACGTGCTTCTTCTATTCGTTCAGGATCAAGATCAATACCATGACCATTTGCACCGCGTTCTGCTGCAGCTATTACTATACGTCCATCGCCTGATCCCAAATCAATTACATAGTCACTTGACTTAACGTCCGTAACATCTAACATTTTTTGAACCACGTTATCGGGGGTAGGAACATAAGGAACATCCAAATTCTGTGCCTGAAGAGGAGATGAGGCAATGAATAGAACCGAACTAATAATAAATGCAGCGACTGTTGATTTTAAAAGTCTATGTATTGATGAAATTGACATATTCGCCACCATATTTTAAAAAGGTTGAAAAAAGAAGATTATAGCTAATGAATACAGATTAAAAATCATGTTTGAAAACAATTACAAGTTAAATAAAGGTTATAAACTTAACAGTTACAACTACAAGCTATATTCATAATGTAATAAAGAGTTAAAATAATTAGAAGTTCCCACTAAACTCATATAATCGGAGATACTAAACCAATTTTTAAAATTTTTGAATTGATCTGTCCAATTATTGTTAATATAGGCTAGAAAAGCTTTTAAGAATATCAAAAGAAAAGACACTAATGTTTCGCCAAATAAAATTCAATTTACAATTCCTATTTTATTAGAAGGCTAATATTTTGGAAGCTATTATTAATGATGTGACAGCACATCTATTTCTGTTGCCAGATAGAGTTGTCCATCTTCAACAATTAGTTTACAATCCAAGACTTCGAATATTTCCTTTTTATGCAAGGGGAGGTCAGGATGTGATAGGGGAAGGGGACTGTCGGATGGTGATCCACCTTCGTTTTCCCACCGGTTGATTTCTCCCGGATCAATATCGGTGACCATATCGTGTTCAATTTTGACTTTTATAAGTGGATTTGAGGACTTCATGGTAGTAGATATATTTAAATTTTCTACATCTGTTTGGTTTAGTTGACATCTTTTCTCTCAGGCAATACGAGAAGAGGGATATCGGAATATCCCGTTTGTTTAATATGGTTTGACTGCATGAGAGATTGGAAAAATGTTTTTTTATGCCGGGTCATTACAATTATATCAGTATCCTGGTTATCCAGATAAGTGGAAATTCCCGCAGTGAATTTTTTTTCAATGATAAGTTGAAGCTCAATATGGGGATAGTCAAATGACTCTGTTATTAACTCTTTGAATCCTCTGAATTTTATTTTTGAAGTCAAAGTATTTTTGGAGGTGGTATGAAATACGGTAATATCAGCATTATCAAATAACTTGGCCCATTTTATAACCTCCTCCAAGGCTTCCAAATCTCCATCTCTGTAATCCGTTGCAAAAGTAAAGTGTTTAAAATCAGTATAAACTCTATTACCCGGAACCACTAGAACGGGGACAGGCGATTTTAGTATTACATCGGATGTAATACTACCATACAAAATGGTTCCCAGATTTGATTTTCCTTTAGCTCCGATGACAGTAATATCTGCCGGACTTGCTAGGATATTTGACACCGTGTCACCGGTTTCGACCTTGGTCTCAATATTAGATTCTGATAACTTTTCCTTTGTAATAAATTCTTGCATCATTCTGTCTGTACCGTAGCTATATGATACATTAACCGAGTGTGTAACAAGTATTTTAGCATCCATTTTTCTGGCAATCTCCCGGGCATACGTAAATGCATTATGGGCAGCATCGGAGAAATCTGTAGGATGCAGGATTACATTTATATTATTTTGCATGATAGAATTCATTTATTTAATCATTACCGGGTAATACCAAGAGTGGAGCCTGAATATAGTAGCTCATATCCTTGGTCTGTTTTTTGGTTCCGATCAAAGAAAACGGTTTTTTATAACGTATCATGACAACTAGTGATATATCATGTTCTTCTATTTGGTTAGCCACTCCTTCAAAAAAGGTGATCGATTTCTCCTCTTCAAAATCAATATGTTCATAGGATATGGATTCTTTAACCAGTTCTCTGAATCCATAGAACATACTTTCTGTTTTTAGGTTATTTTCTAGTGTTGTATGAAATACTTTAATTTTTGATTTGAAGCGCTTAGCCAGATCAACCACATATTTAAGAGCTTCCAAGTCTCCATCGTGGTAATCAGTGGTAAATAAAATTTGGTTAAAGTCTGCTACACGGGCGTTTTGAGGAATTGCCAATACCGGTATTGTTGATTCCTGTATGACATCTGCTGTTGTACTTCCAAAGAGTATCTTTTTAAATCCGGTTCTGCCTTTGGTGCCCATAACAATGAGATCAGTTTCGAAAGACTGATCGGCCTCTAGAATTGCGTTTATTGCGCGCCCTGTATGGATATGTGTTTTAATTGGTACATCGGAATAGACTCCTTCTTGTCGTATTTCCTTGATTAATTCTTCAAAAAGACTTTCAACTTTGTTTGTCACTCCTTCTTTTATTTCTTGAGCAAGTGGAGCAAAGTCGTAAGGCTCTTCAATAGAGTGAAGAATATGAACAGTTGCACCGGTCTTTTTCGCAATCTTCAGGACATAGGGTAACGCACGGCGAGCATTATCCGAGAAATCAGTCGGGAATACAATATTGTTAATACTTGAGTCCATGGCTTATTTAGTTATTTGGAATTAGGTTATCTGTAATACTAAGTTAAAACATGCAAGACGACTATAATGAAACCTATCCTGTTCATCTAGAACTTTAATTAATTTTATAGGTCACGCTGCCAGAATACCCGGATTAGATGCTCATCGTCATAATTATAATTTAGATATCCTTCATAGGCCTTGACCAAGGAATCACCGATTCTTCGAGCCAAATGAATACCGGTAGTAGCAATGATTGTTTTACCTTTTTCTTCGCTGATATTCATAATTCTCTCAAGTGGATGTTCAGAGATTTCCACGTCTTTGATATTGTTGATCATATTTATGATTTCGGTTCGATTATCATCAAAAAAAGTCCCCTGAAGCTGGATAAGTCCAGCCGGATAGTTATCCTTGGTTCGCTTACAGGCGGGACAGACCACTTGAGACGCTTCTTCCGGGAGATCATCCCAGGTCCACCGTCCATTGGTGTAGAGCGAACCACATACAGGACAAATGGTTGGATCAGGATGCTTTTCGGTTGAACGGTAGGCATCGTGCCTTTGATCATCGTATATCTGCCTCCGTTCCTGTTTGAAATGTGTATCAATATTTTTCATTGGAATCATGTTAGCTTAATAAGTAGGCAGATTCTTTACTAGTAGCCTACGTAAGTTAGTGCCTGGGTGATAAATTATTTGCCTATAGATTAGCTTTCGTAAACATATTTTGAAGTAGGTATTGTTTGTTTGGATCTGTGAGGGAAAATACTGCATGAATCAGTCTGTCATGGTTACCCCTACAGAGAAACGTGTAGTTGAACTACAAAAGGCTGGGTAAGAAAAACTACATCTTGATTGCCACCAAAAACCGAAATTTTATTGTGCATTTTAAATCTCAATAAAATAGAATTGGTGTAGTGTATTATGAAAATGTTTAAAGGATTAATTGGCGTGGTTATCGGAGTATTGTTGCTAGGAAACATAACCTTGGCCCAGCAACAGTCTCAGCAGAAAATGATGCAGCAGCAGATGAAGGAGATGCAAGATATGAATCAGCGTATGAACCAAATGAATGAACGTGTTCATATGATGAATCAAGAGATGTCGCGTATGATGGAGAAAACGCAAAACGAACAGATGCAGACCCAGTACCGGATGATGCATCGTATGGGTGAGCAGCTTGGACTGATGCTTGGCAATATGAAAAATGCGGCCGAGCGCTGTAACCTTATGCTTCAGGATCGTCAAATGATGCAGGACGGCGAGATGAGAAAGGATATGGATCAGGTCCGACAACATATGCAGGATATGACCGGTCAGCTTGAAGAAACAGTCCAAACGATGGAACGAATGACCAAAAGATTGCGGGAGCATCAACCGGATCAAAATTAAATATCCCAATCCCGGGAGAACTATTGTTTTTACATGATGAATCACAAAAGATGGATTTTGTTTCTGGGACTTTTTATGGTAGGTGAATTAACGGTAGCCGGTCAGGCTTGGGGGCAATCGTTGCGTTACAACGGCAGTGTGCAGATGGCGACCGGCTCCTACTTTTTTGAAGAAAATACCCGGAGTCTTTATGTAACCAATGGCTTGGGGATAAGGAATGGGCGATACGGAATTTCCATCGACGTCCCCTTTGTTGTACAAAGTTCCCCGTGGATCTCATACAGCCACTATGGAGGGATACCGACAGGAGGCCCCCAACACGAGTCGGTGGGCCAGCACTATGGACAGAGATCAGGCCCAGGTATGGGTGGAGGTCGCAGACAGAATATCGACTTGGTGGATACGGCTTCGTATACACAGTCTGGCTTTAGTGATCCCTCGCTCTCATTGCAGTATCAAGTACTGGGGTATGAATCTGGGATAACGGCTTTGTACCTCAATACATCGATAAAATTTCCTTTGGCCGATCCTGCAAATGGATTTGGAACCGGCGCCTGGGATACGGGCATCGGGAGTTCCATTTCTAGGCGTTTTGGCACATGGTTTACAACAGCCAATATCATGTACTGGCATTTTGGAAACATGCCCGACCTGGAACTGAAATCTTCGCTGACCTATGGAGCGGGAATCGGTAAATCCTTTTCCGGTGGACACTGGTTGGTGCTCGGATCTTTTAACGGGATGACAAAAGTCATTGAAGGCGTAGCTCCTCCCATGTCAACCGCTTTGGGAATCGGCTATCAGGTGGGTACACGTAATAATTTGAATATCAGCACTTCTTTCGGCTTGTCAGAATCTTCTGCTGATGTAGCATTTGGTGGGGGCTGGCAGGTAAAGCTAAACTAATGAATCCTTTGACAACTACTAGGAAATAACCCGGATCAAATAGCGTCGTGTTCCGTTAGTGTAATAGTATTCCCTACACATCTAAAATGATTATTAACTACATCACAGTCAGGTTTCCGTTCTCATTAAAATAAATATCAGTTAACTATTATAACTTAAACATTAATTTAATAGGAAATAATATGGTTGCGCAACCGCATATTCTCGTATTGGGATGTAATTTTGCCGGACTAACTACCGCTCGGTATATTCGTGAATTTGCAGGTGAGGGAGTGAATATTACCTGCATCGACCGGAAACCCTATTTATCGTTTATTCCCAATATACCTATTGAGGTGTGGAACAATAATAATCCCGCCACAGAACTCCATCTCCCTTTTATAAAATTTCTTAATCGGGACAATATTCGATTTATCCAGGGAGACATTCGGGATATTGATGTCGAACAAAAAAAGATTGCATACATCCCGACTGAACGTCCAGGTTCTGCAAGCGAAAGTATATCATATGATTATTTGGTTATTGCACTTGGGAATCATTTGGCCTTTGACAAGATCGAAGGTTTTGCGGAGCATGGTCATACTTTTACGGATACTTTTTATGGAGATGAAATTAGAAGGTATCTTCACGAGGGAGGATACAAAGGCGGTCCGATTGCCATAGGTTCGGATCGGTTTGTACAAGGCAAGAGTGATAAACTACCTGAAGGGTTGCCGATTGCAGAGGCGGCTTGCGAGGGTCCGCCGGTAGAGGTGGCATTTTCGCTGGCAGAATGGCTTGAGAAGCGAGGCCAGGGCGGGGCCGAAAATATTACTTTGTTTACACCCGCCGAAGTTATTGCCGAAGACGCAGGTGAAAAGATTCTTGATCAGTTGTTACCTATGATGGAAGAAATGGGATATGGGTACGAAGCCGATACCAAGGGAATTAGCAAGATTCATAAGGATGGTATCGAATTCAAGGACGGCAGCAGTGTTGAGGCCGAGCTGAAAATTATTTTTCCGAACTGGGAAGCACACAATTTTTTAAAAGGGTTACCAATCTCGGACGACCAGGGGTTTATAATTACTGATTTGTATATGCGCAATCCTGATTATCCGGAAGTTTTTGCCGTTGGTGATGCGGCTTCAATTACGGTCCCGAAACTGGGATCACTCGGCCATATGGAAGCTGAAGTTTTGGCCCGAGTGATCGGAAAAGAAGTAGGTAACTACAATCCAAAAGATGAAATAGATCCGATGGAGTTCATGCTTATTTGCATGGGTGACATGGGAAATCACAAGGGATTCTACATGCACACCGATGAATGGTGGGGTGGAGATACCAGTATCCTTAAGATGGGATATACACCCCATATGCTCAAAATGGGTTTTAAATCGATGTACTATACAACCGGTGGAAAGATACCTTCTTGGGGCTTGCCGCTTTCGGAGTTTATTGCTGACCGCACTGTCATTTAATATCAAAGGAGACGATTAATTATGGATTTAAATACAAAAGAAGTGATAAGAAATTTACAATTATGGGGTGGAGGTTTAGCCCTGTTGACCCTAGGTGGGATCGTTTATTCGATTTCCAAAGGGGTTATGCGTTATAAAAAATATCATCGGAGGTTCGATACGGAGACCATCGAAGAAATTGAAGGTCGCATTGTTGAGATTACAACAGATAGGAGAAAATTTGAAGATACCCGTGGTGTTATTCTTGTTTTGGATACTGAAAATAAAGGAATAATACCAGTTCATTTAGGTCCGGATTGGTTTCTTCATCATCAGCGCGAACATTTTAAACCTGGAGATATGGTAGTGGTAAAAGGTTCGCTGATAAATCGGGATAAACAAGAATTTATGATTTCTACATCAGTTTCAAGGGGAAAGGATGTACTTGTACTTCGAAATGATAGAGGAGAGCCATACTGGGACCGGTGGATGAGGAAATAAAGTCTTAAATAAAATCAATTGAGTGAAAATATGGATG
>JBEPXF010000080.1:0-10918 GCA_041642075.1 Fodinibius sp. | reverse complement strand
TCAAAAGAAGATACCGATTGTATTTCTGCAGGATGTCACCGGGTTTATGATTGGCAAGCGAAGCGAACACGGGGGAATCATAAAAGATGGCGCAAAGATGGTGAATGCAGTATCCAACAGCACGGTTCCCAAAATCACCATTGTGGTGGGTAATAGCTATGGGGCTGGTAATTATGCAATGTGTGGACGTGCATACGATCCCCGCTTTATGTATGCCTGGCCTTCTGCCCGTATCGCGGTTATGGGAGGCACACAGGCTGCCAAGGTTCTTACCCAGATACGGGTTTCATCGCTCGAAAAGAAGGGAAAGGAGATCACGGAAGAGGAAGAGCAGCAGATTATGAAGGAAATTAGCGAGAGCTATGAGGAACAGACGGATGTACGATACGCCGCTGCCCGGCTCTGGGTGGATGGCATTATTAACCCTATTAAAACCCGGGAGCGTATATCGGAATCTATCCGATACGCCAACCATAATCCCGATATCGAAGACTTTAAAACCGGGGTTATGCAAGTTTAAATACAGTTAACAGAAACCAGTTTAACAGTGATCAGTGAATATTCGAAGCCTGTTTTCTGTTCACTGATTTCTGATCACTGTTCACTGTATACTCCTTTACATATTTTATCTTTTGTGATCTTTAAAATTATTATCAAAATCCCCTTATTAATTCAGTTGGAAAATATATATTCATTCAGCCAAATAACTCTACAACCAATAAAATATCTCTATGAAATTAGTACGTGCATTTTGTGTGTGTATTGTCTTTTTGACGGCTATAAGCCTGCAGGGATGGTCACAGTCGGCCCCGGCCCAGGCTTTTGAAAATGTGATTATCCACACGGCAGACGGACAGGTTATTGAAAATGGGACCATTGTCTGGCGCGACGGATTGATTCGCGCTGTAGGAGAGAATGTTGCCATCCCTTTTGATGCTTATGTACATGACGGAGGGGACAGCCTGCATGTATATCCCGGATTTATCGACGGTCTGGCACTCTGGGGAAGTCCCGATGATAATGGAAACAGGGGCCGGCCTGCAGAGCCTGGCAATCCGTCTTATAAGCGGGCTGGAATCCAACCTAATCTTCATCCTGTCAACGAAATGAAGACGGGTGATAAAACACTAAAAGAAGCATCTAAACACGGCTTTACGACTGCTGCATTGGGATTAAAAGGTCAGATGCTGCCGGGACAAATTGATCTTTTCTTCATCAACGGAGAGCAAACCGAAGATCAGCTGCTGGAAGAGGGTATTGGAGTACTGGCACAGTTTGAGGAAGCCCATGGCACTGCTTACCCATCTACCACAATGGCACTGATGGTTCAGTACCGCCAGCTCTTTTATGATGCACAGGCCCAGCAGGAACAGCAGGAGTATTACGCTTCGGTTTCTTCTGATTATCCCGCGCCCAAAAAAGAAAAGGTTCTGGAGGCCCTTTATCCAGTGATGCGACAGGAACAACCCTTCTATTTTGTGGCTGACAGCAAAGAGAATATCGAACGATTGTTTGGGCTACAGGATGAATTGGATTTTGAAGCCGTTTTGGTTTCCGGAAAGGAAGCATACACAAAGGCGGATGAATTGAATGAGCGCAATATTCCGGTTCTCGCTACCCTTGATCTTCCCGAAAAGCCCGAGTGGATGAAAGAGGATTACGAAGAAACAGAGGAAGTAACCGACGAGATGGAAACCTTCCGTGAAAAACAAGAAGCAGCTTACCGGGAAAGGATGCAAAATATAAAGATGTTGCAGGAAGCCGGTGTGAGCGTGGGGTATGCCTCCAATGGACTGAAACTGGCAGATATCCAAAAAAATATGACCGCTCTGAAAGAAGACGGAGATCTGAATAGTAGTCAGATTCTAAAACTCATTACCCAGTCAACCGCTGATATTCTCAAATACGGACAGCGACTGGGAGACCTTAAAGAAGGTCGAGCCGCCAGTTTTACGATTTTTGATAAGCCTTTCCTTGAAGATGAAGCGAAAAGTGTCTATTCCATTATCAATGGAGAGCTTACAGAAGTTGAATAAAAAAAATATAAACTGTTTCGATCTATCATTATGAAGAAGTTCATACTACTTAATTGTATTCTGTTATTGATTTTGAGCCTTAACGGCTATGCCCAGGAAAAAGGATCGGTACTGATTACCAATGGTACGGTAATCACGATTACTGATGGAACCAAAGAAAATACAGACGTTCTTATTGAGGACGGTATTATTACTGAAATCGGGGAGGAGGTTGAAGCACCGAATGGCGTAGCCACTATTGATGCCTCCGGAAAGTATGTAATGCCGGGGATTATTGACGCTCATTCTCATATTGCAGCCGAGGATGTGAACGAATGGACGCATCCGGTTACGGCGGAAGTATCTATGGAGGAGTCGATTGATCCCAACGATATAAATATGTATTGGGCACTGGCCGGCGGCGTTACCAGTATTCACCTAATGCACGGCTCAGCCAACGTAATTGGGGGACAAAATGAAACCCTGAAACTCCGTTATGGTGCGGATATGGACGGCCTACGATTTGATGGAGCACCGAGGACCATCAAGTTTGCGCTGGGAGAAAATCCGACAAGGGTACACGGACAGAATTTTAATGTACAGCCGCGTACCCGTATGGGGGTTGAGCAGGTAATTCGAGATCATTTTGAGGAAGCACTTGATTATAAGCGTAATCGACAACAATACCTTGAGACGAAAGAGGCATATGAAAGCGGTAACAGAGATAATCCACCGGTGCCAGTAGCCCGTAATGCCCGAATGGAGGTGCTCGTTGATATCCTGGAAGGAGAGATATGGGTGCACTGTCATTCGTACCGGGCTGATGAAATTATGATGCTGATGCGTGTCTTCGATGATTATGATATCGAGAATTTTACGTTCCAGCATGCAAATGAGGCTTACAAAATAGCACCTGAGCTCCGGGAGAATAATGCCTATACCTCTGTATTTTCCGACTGGTGGGCCTATAAATTTGAGGTGTACTACTCGACGGCATATAACGCTTCTATTCTTAATGAAAATGATGTTAAAAACAGCATTAACTCCGACAGTGGAGAACTCATTCGTCATCTGAATCACGAGGCGGCTAAAACAGTGCACTATGGTAAAACCTCTAAAGAAGACGCCCTGAAGATGATCACCATCAATCCTGCTGAGCAGCTGGGTATTGATGACAAGGTCGGGAGTATTGAAGAGGGCAAACACGGAGATGTAGCCATTTGGAGCGGGCATCCGCTGAGTATTTACAGTATTGCGGAAAAGACCTTTGTGGATGGGAAGAAGTACTTTGATCGCGAAGAAGATCCCAATGATATGCGTGTGAAAGTAGATCCGGAGGCTGACTATGATGAAGCATCCCGCCGCTGGTATGAGGAAGGTGGCCGACATGGAGACAGTTGTCTAAGGGGCGCTGAGATTCGTTTTAGCGAAAATGAAATGGAACTGTAGAAGTAGATATACGAATCCAAATTATGAGATATCAAGAAATTATTATGAAATACTGCAAGCGAATTTGTACGGGCTGTGTGTTACTGCTTTTGATTGCAACAGGCGCACAGGCACAAATTACCGAGAAAGCGGAATTTGGTAAATTTGCGATTACCAATGCTATCATCCATACGGTTTCCGACGGGATTATTGAAAATGGAGTTGTTCTTATTAACGGTGAAGAGATCGAATTTGTAGGCAGAAATGCCAAGATAACCACCGAATATCAGCGTATTGATGCGGAAGGCAAGCACCTGTATCCGGGATTTATGGATTCCGGTACGCAGCTTGGACTCCAGGAAATAGGGGCCGTGGACGTGACGAATGATCAGGCCGAACTGGGCGCTTTTAATCCCCATGTACGCGCTTTTACGGCTATCAATTCGAGCAGTGTAAGCATTCCGGTAACGCGGGTAAACGGAGTGACGCATGTTATTTCTCTGCCTGTATCGGGTCGGCTGTCCGGAAAGGGTACGCTGATTGATCTTTATGGCTATTCGCCTGATTCCATGGCGGTAAGGCCCAATGCCGGGCTTCATCTAAATTGGCCTTCGGCTCAGAAAGGCGGTACGTGGGACGATCGCACTGATGAAAAAGTTCAGGAGGAGTACGAAGAGGATCTGAAAGAATTGAATGAGTTTTGGAAGAAAGCAGCCTTTTATGACAAAATGGTCTCAGCATACGAAGAAGATCCTTCAAACAAAGAGCAGCCGGATGCGGATAAGAAAATGGAGGCGATGCGGGAGATACTTAACGGAAACGTTCCAGTCGTTATATCCGTAGATCGGAAACAGGATATTTTGAATGCTATTGAATGGACCCAAGAACATCCGAATGTTCATTTCATTTTAGCCGGTGTTAAAGAAGGGTGGCGCGTAGCCGATGAGATTGCTGAGGCGGGACTGCCGGCACTGGTTGCCACGCTGTATACGCCGGAACGGGATTACGATAACTATCAGCGTCCGTACCAAAATCCGGCGATGCTGCAGGAGGCGGGAGTAAAGGTAGCCATTGCCACCGGAGATGTGGAAAATGTGCGCAATGCTCCATACCATGCCGGTTATGCGGCGGCCTATGGACTGGGGAAGGAGGAAGCTCTGAAGGCTATTACGCTTAACGGAGCCGAAATTTTTGGAGTGGATGATAAGCTGGGCAGTATTGAGGCCGGTAAGCAGGCCAACCTTTTTCTGTCGGATGGGGATCCCTTTGAGCCGATGACCCAGATTGAACAGGTGTTTATTCGTGGGTATAAAATACCGATGGTGAGTCGCCATACCCAGCTGAATGATGAATACCTCGACCGCGGAGCTGGATCAACCAATTAAACGGGACTTAATCTGCAGACGAATATAGAAAAGGCCCGAGGATATCCTCAGGCCTTTTCTAGTTTATTTATTGTATTAAAAGAATTGGGTTAACAACATCTAATTCGCTGATTGAACAGAGACATCCAGATCTTTTAGCTGTCCATTTTCAAGATTATAGATCCAGCCGTGGATAGTTAAATTTCCTCGTTGCACCCAGGCATTCTTAACAATATTGGTCTCTGCTATATTTTTCACTTGCTCCTGCACGTTTAGCTCACAGAGCAGATCATGTTTTTCATCAAATGACAGATCCTGCATCTGATCGCTGTGCAAGCGTGCCACATCCCGGATATATTCCAGCCAGTTGTCTATAAGTCCCAGTTGTTGATTGCCAAGTGCTGCCTTAACGCCACCGCATCCGTAGTGACCACATACCACGACATGTTCAACTTCCAGTGCCTCAACAGCATATTGGAGTACGGAAAGCAGATTCAGATCAGAATGAACCACCATATTTGCAATGTTGCGATGGACAAACAGTTCACCCGGCGGAAGATCCATGATCTGATTGGCCGGTACACGACTGTCTGAACATCCAATCCAAAGTACATTCGGCTCTTGTCCTTTTGACAGGCGTTCAAAAAGTTCTGGATTCTGTTCCTTTTGCGTTTTCGCCCATTCTTTATTTCGATCTAAAAGAGATTGTATGTTAGCCACGATTAGGTAGTGTTGGTTTTTATTGGTTTGGTATAAATCAGCCTAAGGATCTTCGAGAATAAGAAACTAAGCTACTGCTTAATAAAAATGATCTCTAAACAAGAGGCAAATAAAAAAGAGGAGGGAAGTGATACAGAAACGATATTATTCATCTGCGGAAAGGGACACGGTATCGGGTCCGGCCAGTTTCTCTACGTGGCAGGGGCCGCTGCGAAAAACATATTCTGCGTTGAAGTGAAGGTTTTCTTTTGTGCCTTCAACCAAAACAATTTCTTTGGTTTCGCTTAACTCTTCAAAGAATCCGTCATGCATAATGGTATAGTTCCCCGTTATTATGCCATGACAGCTGTAATCCTCGCAAACCTCATATTCAGTTCCGGTCTGTTTATTCGTCACTTCAATTTGAACAGAATCCGCGGGCTCCCCGCTGGGCTCAAGTACGGTTGTAGTATGTACAACAAATTCACTTGTACATACATAGGATGCCTCGGAGTTTGTGCAGTATTGAAATAGCAAGAGAATCAAGATGAGAAATGTTATCCATAGAACCCCGGCTCTATAGTTAGAAGTACAGGGGATACGACCTAAATTACTATAAAATATAACTATTGAAAATGATGGAAAGCATCGCCCTAAACCGTCAGGGAGTGGTTCATAAGACCGAACGGAGATTTCTATTTTTCTTTTTGAGGGCTAGCGGTATTTTTTATTTCGGCTCGATAATTATTCTTCGATACGAAGTTAAATTATGGGTTCCGTCATCCGTTACTTCCAATATCACATGGAAACTCTTGCCGGCCGCATCGGACGGAACCTGTACGGTTACCTGTTTAGAGTTTTGACCTGAGAGCGATACCTCTCCATTATAAGTTCCTGCCGCCGAGAGTACCCACCATGAGTAGGTCAGTTTATCTCCATCGGGATCAGAAGTCCCCGAAGCATCGAGGGTTACAGAACTTCCCGGTTCGGGAGAAAGCTCGATGTTATTTAGGCCCCAGTTTCCATTGACTACCAAAACCGGATTTCGATTGCCAGTGCCATCCTGGGCCCAGTCCATGCGGGCGGCAAAATTATTGAAGGTAGCAGGGTAGAAGTGCTCCAGCTGTTCCTTGCAGGTGGAATAGGCCTGCATATCGCCATGATTGGTATAGGCATAGGTTTCTTCATCCGGTCCGACTGCCCATTCAAAATAGCCACCCCAGCTTCCCCAGCCCGGGTGTTCAGGATTGTTGAGGCCATTTGGGAGCACATAGAGGAAAGAGGGCGTATCGCCTTCAACTCCATATTTATACTTAGGATAAATGCTGCCAAGGGTACCATGATCTTGTATATGGGTTGCATATTGGTTCCAGTTCTCCTTTCCTGTACCATTCTGAAACTTCCAGGCGCATTCATCCCATATAAAAAACAGATCCTCCTTGAACACCCGGCGCATCCATTGATGGGAGCTGATATCGTAGGGGGTGCCATCTTTATAGCTGCGGTCCTGGTCGGTAATGGTATATGTACGAATCTTATCCAGAAATTGCTTAAGCTGCTGGTCACTACGTTCCTGTTGAACCTCCCAGATGGACTGGGCCAGCGTGTTGGCGCCACCCCAAACAAGCACCCACACTGGTCGATCATCATCTTTATCAGCCATCTCAATAATCAGGTCACTGCCAGGCGAATTATTGTCTTCATCGATGTGTTCCATTCCCCTTACCTGGCTGCCTACAACTGCTCGGGAGCGCAGGTAGTCTGGGCTTGGCCAGTAGCCGATCTTCTGTTCAGACTCATCCTCCATAAACTGATTTTGGTCAGACCGTTTGCGCAGGTTGGGCAGATCTTCCTCGTAGGCATCGATGGCATCATGGATCAGGCGTATCCAATCGGCATTCCCCCCGCTGCTGCTCCATCCGGTGGTAGCTACCAGTCCTTCGATTTCAAATAGGTCGGCATGGACAAAAAGCCGGATCATCGATTCCATGTCATCCGGCTCAACATCATTGGGAGAGATATCGGTAAGTACAATGATACGCGGTTTGAGCGAATCGGCAGGGGATGCGGCCAAAAGAGTTAACGGAAGAAGAAGTACAAGTAGAATCAACGATGGCAGACGTGTATTAATCATTTTCCTTTTTTTATAATATGAAGACTTTTTATTCAACTTAATTTAGTCATAAATTATATCTAGTAATAAGATCAAAACAACCTGTTTATAGAATAATAAATGAAGAAATCCGAGATTTTACATTCATTTGATGAAAGCAGGGACCAGTTTAAGCCCTATGGATTAACGTGTGAATTATGGACGCCCAGTCTTATGCGTAAGCCAGACCGTCACAATGAAATTGAGATAAACTATTTTCCTGAGGGAACCTTAACCTATCTGTTACAGGAAGAGAAAATAACCATACCATCAAAAAGACTGGCTGTATTTTGGGGACTTCTGCCCCATCAAATTGTTCATTCTAAAGGAGATTCTCCCTATTATGTTTGTACAATACCCTTTTCTCTTTTTTTAGAATGGAATCTTCCGTCTTCATTTGTTGCCAAGATTTTAAAAGGTGAAGTCGTACTCGAAGCATCTAAAGAATATGCATCCTATGATGAGTTTTTATTAAATAACTGGATCGAGGATGTTGGCAACAATGATTTGGGAAAAGTAACTTTACTGGAAATACGTGCCCGTTTAAGTAGATTGGCACATAGTTCTTTGTCCGGGAGTGAGATAAATCAAGCTTCCATTCCCTCAAATGAGATAAACCACGTAGAAAGCATGGCTATTTATATAGGCAAAAACTATTGTGATCCTATTGAAGTTTCTGATATAGGAGATGCTGTAGGGCTTCATCCAGGTTATGCCAATTCTATATTTAAGAAAGCATTTGGCTGTACTTTGAGTGAGTATATTATTGAAGAAAGAATATCACATGCCCAAAGAAAACTTATAACAAGTGATATAAATATATCTTCAATTGCCTTTGAATGTGGTTTTAACTCAATTAGCTGGTTTAATGCTTGTTTTAAGAAAATGAATGGTTGTACCCCTCGGGATTTTAGGGAAGATAACAGTACTGTCTTTTAATTTAATTTATATTCAGGATCTGAGGAAAAGAATATGCTATAACCCTGTTGATTGTGATAGCTATTAGGGGGAAGTCCGAAGTCTTCGAGAATCAGGATTTGTTATATTGGCAATTGAGAGTATTTAGGCATTTTCGGTTTGGATATTTTGGCATGTTGCCTACCTACCGAAGCATCATCTAGGCAGCCATGCGTGGCCAATTATTCTAATATGTCTAAGGCTTCCAAAAATACAGCAGGGATATATATGAAACCTCTAAGATACTCCAATACCTAAGCTACTTTACTTGAAAAATTGTATTTCGATACCATCTAATATGATTTGATTAGTTGATTCCAACTCTATTTTGCTCTTCCGCAGACCCAGAGCTCACCTCAATCTTTTCAAATTCATTACTGCCAAAGTTCCATGTGAAAGAAACTGCAACCGACCTGGCATCAAAGTTATAGCGCCAAAAAGAATTAATATTAGCACTTTCGATATTATTATTAGCTTGTAAAATATTTGTATTTAAAATATCTGTGGCTGTTAATCTCAATGTACCCTGCCCGTTTCCTATTTTCTTCTGTAGACCAAGATTTAATGATCCCTGTGGTTTGGATCTTGCAATGCCCCATACTGATTTTGACTGATAAAATCCGGATACCTCAAAAGAAAAGTCTTTCGGTAAATCAAGCGTGTTTACGACATTTGAATTGAATCCGGCTGCCTCTCCTGAGAAGTTGTCTTCCAAGTGCGCCGAGCGATAAAATTGATATCTGCCGGTAGCACTGATACGCAGACTCCACCAAGCAAGCGGTTCCAGAGGAAAGCTTGTTGTGAGTGAATAAGTATCTAAATATTCTAAATTCTGCGTGCTATAAATTTGATTATTGTTCTCAGTATCAAAGGTTGGTTGCCACCTTGCAATTTCATCACTGCTATGAGTATAAGAAAGAGTGGCCAGGAAACTTTTTCTGGAGTACCCTAAACTAAACCCATCACTGATTGCAGATTTTAAATTTGAATTGCCAGACAGAAAGGTTTTTGGGTCAATGAAGAATACAAATGGTGCAAGATCCCAGAACGTTGGTCGCGTGGTTCTTCGGCTGTACGATAGATTTACTTTATTATCCTTTTTTATGCTTTTTTGGATAAACAAACTTGGGAACAACCGACCTGTTTTTCGGTCAACTACATTACCTTCAGCAACTGAGTTTAAATTTCGGCTTATATGTTCATAGCGAACCCCGGCATTTATCTGGAATTTATCAGAAGGACTAATACTCGAAGAAACGTAAATAGCCCCGATAAACTCTTCCAGGTCGGCCTCATTTGTAAAAGTATTATTGACTATAAAATTACCATTTATTCGGTCGCTAACATGTACGTCGTTGACGAAATCAGAGTATGTGCTCTTCAACCCGGTCTCAAACGTTAGTTTGGAAGAAACTTCGTGCTGATAGTCCAGTTTGGAAACCCATATGTTGATCGGAGTTTCTTTTTCCACGTTGATGGCATCGGCATTATTTGGAGAAACATCCCCTGTAACTACATTAAGCCGGTAGCTGGAAGGGTTGCTATTTTTATAGTACAGGTAATCCAGGTCAAAATTTAGCGTTCTATCTTCGCTGAATACATGGTCTATGCCAAAATTTATAATTCCATTCCTCCATAAGTTTTTTTCATTTATACTTTGCTCCAAGATGAGCAGGGAGCTTGGGCTGGAGTGATCCAGACTTTCTGAAACATCTGAGGTATCCCATTTTCTTTTGAAGCCAGTCAATAAAAGTTCTGTATCTGTTTTTTCATTCAAGGCATATTCAAAACCCATTGAAATATTCTGCACGGTCGTAATCGGATCTCTAAAATTTTCACTGCGGATTGTCTGTGTAAAACCATCCTTTGTGAAGAACCTTTCACTAAACATGGATTCTTCAGAATTATTGTAATTGATGGAGTAATTAAGAAGGAATGCTAATTTATTTTTCCTGCGACTAAATGCGAAGTTTCCTCCAAGTGTTTCAGCACTACTATATCCAATATTTGTACCAAAAGAACCGGTATACCCCAAGTCAGAATATTCTTTCATCTGGATATTGATTATGCCGGCATTCCCTTCGGCTTCATATTTAGCGGGTGGAGTAGTTATTAATTCAATCTTCTGTATGTTAGCTGCACTCATTCCATTTAACATGGTAATAACCGATTCCAGTGGTAATCGTACATTTTTGTCATTAATCATCACTATAACTCCTGATTTCCCGCTTAGTGATATATCATTACTCTGACGGTTTACCTGAACTCCAGGTGATTTTTCCAGTACCTCTAGCGCACTGCTA
>JBEPXF010000079.1:0-10925 GCA_041642075.1 Fodinibius sp. | reverse complement strand
GATTTAGGAGTGCATTCGTGTCATGCAGAAATGCCAGGTCGCCAATAAAAAGGATTCCGGGTTTTTGCAGTGCGGTACTTATACCTATGGCTGTGGAGGTAACACCGTCAATGCCGCTGGCGCCCCGGTTCAGGAATAGCGGGTTTTGGGTGCCATTCTGACCAAATAGTTGAATATCCCGCGCGGGAAATGAGTTGGATACAGCGATGAAGTGTTCATCCCGGCATTGGGGGATCAGCTGATGAAACAGGTGTCCATCAGTTAGTTCCGCTGTTTCATTAATATTTTTTTTAAAGAAATTCCTAAAACTGTAATCTGTTTTTTTCCACCGATTTACCCACTCTTTTTTACCAGAATGATTCACTTTCTCAAAAGCAATGGGACGTCCCAGCCAGGGGAGATGCGTGCTTCCTGCAAAGGTGGCATCCTGCCAGTCAGTGGTGCTTGCAAAGTGGAAATGGTGATCGGTATCCCAATTTCGGAGTGCCATTTCAACTGCTTTTGACGTAGGCTGAAAGCCGAAACGAAGTATGAGGTCAGGCTGTAAGTTATTCTGGACATCAGAATTCTTCAGAAATCCAGCAAAACCATTGATGGCATAGTCAGTTTCAATAGTTGATTCAGAAAGTACGGGAGAGTCTAATTGTTTTGCCAGTCTGGCAATAGATTGTGTATCATCCTGTGGAGCAAGATGCCCGATTATGATAAGGGGTCTGGAGCTTGATGCAATTGCTTTTTGAACACCATCCGGCAAGTGATAGGTCTCTTGTCGGGGTTGAGTTATAGTCGTGGCATTCACTGTTGTTTCCCTGTTTTCCTTTTCCGTTTCTTTTACAAAATCCGGTGTGGGCTCCAGGGGTTTGCGGAAAGGAAAATTCAGGTGCACAGGACCTCGTCGTTGCTGTGAAATAGCTGCCGTTTGACGGGCAAGCATTCTGAGTCGTTCGAAGTCTTGCTCGCTGATATGTGGTTCTCCCACTTCATGAAAGAAGACCGGGTAATCCCCAAATAATTTAATTTGATCAATAGCCTGATTGGCTCCTGTTGATCGTAAATGCGGCGGACGATCAGCAGTGGCAATAATAAGGGGAACACCTGATTGGCGGGCTTCAATAACAGCAGGGTAATAATTAGATGTAGCGGTTCCGGAAGTGCAAATAAGCATCGCTGGTTTGCCCGTTGCCTTTCCTATGCCCAAAGCAGTGAAAGCTGCCGACCTTTCATCTAAAATAATATGTTTTTGCAACTTTGGATGAGCAGCTGCAGCCATGGTAAGGGGAGTGGACCGTGAACCCGGAGAAATAACCACATGCCTAACCCCGGATGTCAACAGGCTGCGAATAAAGATCGTAGCCCAATAAAAGGAAATATTTTTTGTATCCAGATCAGTCATATTCAAAAGCCGAAAGCATAGGCCTCAATTTTAAATTGGTTTCCTCCCACTCCGATTGGGCGTCAGAGTCCGCAACGATACCGCATCCTGCAAAAAAATGCGCCTGGGTGCCATTTAGAAGTCCACTCCGGATGGCTACGGCAAATTCTCCGTTACCGCTGCCATTAAGCCAACCTATAGGCCCAGCATACCATCCTCGATCAAAATTTTCAAACTCTTTTATATGGGGGGCGGCCTTTTCCCAGGGATAGCCGCCGACGGCCGGGGTAGGATGGAGTTGTTGTAGCACTGACATAACATCAACATCAGGCTTGAGATCAGCACGTATGGGAGTATAAAGATGTTGTACATTGGAAAGCTTTTTAACTTTAGGTTGCTCCTCCCTGTAAACAGTATGTGCCAAAGATTTGAGCCTTTGTTCTATATCGCGTACTACAAACTGATGTTCTTTCTGATTCTTTGAACTAAAAGAGAGGTTCTGTGCCAAAGCCGAATCCTCTTCAGGGGTCTGTCCGCGCTGTATACTTCCCGCCAGGGCTTCGGTAAAAAGCTTGCCGTCTCTAAAAGAAGCCAGTTTTTCAGGAGTAGCCCCTAAAAAGGTGTGATCTTTTTCTTGACGAATAAGAAAACAGCTACAATTGGGATACTGCTCTCTAAGCCGGGAAATAAACCTAACGGCTGATTGTTTTGATTCGTAGGGCACGGAAATTTGCCGGGCAAGGACGATTTTTTGGAATTTCTGTTCATCAATTAAATCGACGGATCTATTTACTGAAGTTTCCCACTCCTTATAATTCGGACATGAGTCCGGAAGTGAATGATTCTTTTTAGTTTTTGAGTCTGCCAAGTCGTAATTATTCGAACTGAAAGACTGATTTTTGCTCGGTAAATTCTCAATCCGCTGGGTAATTTCTTGATGCAGTTCATCAGGGTTGTCAAATGCATCCAGGTGAAAGCTCAGTGTCAGAAGGGTATGCTCCGAATCTTGTACAATCAGCCATTTGGGTACCACCAGGGATGCAGCTTCAAAAGAGTCCCATAGCGGTTGCTGCATATCATCAAAAAAAGAGAATCCCCCTAAAAACATGAGTCCTGCACAGGGATGCGAAAGAGTAGAAAAGTTTGCTGTGGAAGAAATAACTTTTTTCTGCTGTTCCTGAATCTCTGAAAATCGGTGGGTGCCCGAAGACGAAAGCTTTATCAGGCTTTCCCCGGCAACAATTGAAAATTGTTTTGAAGGTTGTTCCCAGTAATAGCAGAAACCTTCTTGTTTATATGCTGAAGATAGTATAGAAAGGGAATCGGTCTCGTCAATTGGGAAAGTAAATACAGCTTGTTGTATACCCGGTTGTTGAAATAAATCTTTAATAAATTGTTTCAGGCGCTCATCAGCTTTTTGTGCCGAATCTAACGCCAATACGGGTATGGTTGATTTTAAATCAGTATCCATAAAGATTATAACTGAAGAATAACTTTCAGAACTTTCAATAAAAATTGAAAATAACTTATTCTTCCGTAAATGTCATCCTTATTTAGCAGAGAAGAGGCTCAGCGGATGAATTAATTACTGGATAGCCGATAATCGATAGGTATTAAACTACTTGGCGTCGTCTTCCTCGTTCGATTCGAATGGATTATAAATGCCGTATTCGGTGGGATTATATTCGGCCAGTGCAAAGAAATGTTTCCATGCTTCTTTGCTGTTGCCATCTTCGTCAACCCAGTTAGGATGACTTTGTTTGATGAGTCCAACGGCACGCTTTGCATATTCAATGCGTTCCTCCTCATCTTTAATGCGTGGGAGGGAGGCGATCATGCGATCGAGGTTCGAACCGCAATCAAAATCTTTAGGTTTCTTTTGTTCTATAAACATGTTTTAAGGATAAAATCTATTTTTTGTTTGCAAAGAAGATAAGACGCTTGCCCATCGAAATAAAGAGGAAATTCGGTGGATTTCCACAAAATTCCTATATTATAGGATACTTTCCTAAATAAATTGAACATTAATTTAAGCTCAGAAGTTGTCGGATGTACTATAATTCAATACTGGAAACAATCGGTAATACGCCCCTAATAAAGCTGAATAATTTAGCTGATGATCTTCAAGGGACCGTTCTTGTTAAGGTCGAATACTTTAATCCAGGCCATAGTGTGAAAGATCGTATCGGATTAAAAATGATTGAGGATGCAGAAAAGGAAGGATTGATAGAGCCCGGCGGGACCATTATTGAAGGCACTTCCGGCAATACCGGAATGGGATTAGCATTGGCTGCCGTAATCAAAGGATATGACTGTATTTTCACAACGACCGACAAGCAAAGTAAAGCAAAACTTGATATGCTGAGGGCGTTGGGAGCTGAAGTAAAAGTGTGTCCCACAGATGTTGAGCCCGACGATCCCCGGAGTTATTATTCTGTAGCGAAAAGGCTTAGCGAAGAGATCTCGAATTCATATTATCCCAACCAGTACGACAATCCCAGCAACAGTCAGGCCCATTATGAGACTACAGGTCCTGAAATATGGGATCAGACAGAAGGAAATATTACCCATTATGTTGCAGGCATGGGTACCGGAGGAACCATTTCAGGCACTTCAAAATATTTGAAGGAGCAAAACGAAGAGATCCAAACGATAGGAGTAGACAGCAAAGGATCGGTTTATAAAAAGTATTTTGAAACGGGTGAATTTGATAAAGATGAGATTCATCCCTATCTGACCGAGGGTATTGGCGAAGATATTATTCCCGAAAATATGGATTTTGATCTCATTGACGCAGTTATGCAGGTGAATGATAAAAATGCATTTATTACGACTCGTGAACTCGCTCAGGAAGAGGGCTTGTTTGTGGGGGGATCCTGCGGCGCAGCAGTGTATGGAGCCTTAGAGTATGCACGTTCCGGAGATTTTGGTAAAGATGACTTGATGGTGATTATATTGCCTGATAGTGGAACCCGGTATGTATCCAAAATTTTTAATGATGAGTGGATGCAGGACAAAGGGTTCCTGGATTAAATTATCATCTCCAAAATTTATGCGTTTCTTTACCCACTGTATCTTAATGATGGGGATTGGGCTCTTATTTGGCTCACCAAATATTGGTAATGCCCAAAACTATGAGCGCAGTGTAGCTGTTCTTGAAATAGATAACGAACAAACCGGTAACCCAGATCCAGCCAAGACATTATCTGTCAGGTATATGGCGGAGGTTACCGGTGTTCCGTTTGAGATAACTCAAAATTTTGAACAAGCTACTGAACATGCAGTGCTGATTGCTACGGAGGGTCTCAATGAGACAAATCTCTCCAACTCAGAACGGGTTATGCTTAGAAGTTATGTCGATAATGGGGGAGTGCTGATATCTCCTAATTTTAAAGATTCCAATCTTTTTGATGTCTTTGGGATTTATGATGAAGAATATTCGCGAAGCCGAAATTCGATCACTTTTGAGGTAGATAAATTTGACCGGATTTATCAGTTATTTGATGAGCCGCGGGAAGAACAAGTTCTTTTGGGAAGCGAATCTACTGAAAATGTGATTTTAAGCAGGGCCTATTTTCAAGATGATGCCGAAATTTTGGCAACGTTTGATGATGGTAATCCTGCTATAACCCGCAATAGTTATGGGCAGGGCTATGCGTATGCTATTGGTATTTCTTTTAGAGATGTTATTGTCAGGAATCAGTTGGGTCTGGATTTTTCCGCTAACAGGGATTATTCCAATGCCTTTGAGCCCGGAGCTGATGTTTACTCACTTCTATTACGAGGTATATTAGCAGGACATATTCCCTTTTTAGTTTGGAAACATACATCACCCTCAAATACCAGCTCTTCTGTGATTCTCACACACGATGTGGACAGTGAAAGCAGTATGAGGGTTATGAATCGATTCGCTGAATTTCAAAACGGTCACGGGATAACTGCCACATATTTTATCACTCACACTATATAGATGATGCTCTTGATGGTGACTATTACACTGCTCACAGGGATTCTATCACGAGGCTTGATGAACAGGGCCAGAACGTTGGAAGCCATGCTGTAGGACATTTCCCGGATTTCGATGATCTACCTGTTGGCAGCTTGGGGGAAACTAAATCGAGCTATAATCCTTCGCACAGTAACGGAGAAACGCAGGACGCTACGTTAGTCGGAGAGCTGGAAGTTTCTAAAAATTTATTAAGTCAGGATGCATCTCGGGAAATTCGATCGTTCCGTGCTCCTCACCTTTTGTTCCACGATAAATTAATTAACGTACTTGATACCTTGGATTATAAGTTTAATTCAACCTTTTCTGCGAATAATATCATGACCTCTTTTCCCTATACCAGCATAAAGGATCGGTCATTTTCCGGAGAAGAAACGAAATTACTTGAAATACCAATGACTATTTCTGACGTGGTTGACGGTGGTTTTGATGGGAGTAACTATGGAGAGGTTGTAGACTTATGGCTGGAAGTAACAAGAAAATATAATTCAAATTCTTCACCAACCGTTTTATTAATACATCCAAATCGAGATTATAAATTGAGGGCTTTAAAGGAATACTTAAATCGCTTACCTCCGGATGTTGGTATAGAATCTATTGAATCCTTTGGACAATTCTGGAACCAAAGAAATGTAGTTCAATTTGAAAGTTACTTAGAAAACAATACTCTCAATATTCATTTGTTAAACGAAATTCCGGATTTTGACAGAATTTCATTTAAAATTGATAATGGGATGGAGTTGGATGCAGTGCATGTGTATGATGCAGGAGATAATCGATTATCACTTCAATCGGAGCAATCAAATAATGGTTCACTCATATTCTATACAATGCAAGAGTTGGATGAAACTTCTGAGTCCGATAGATTGCCAAAGCCGGTTGTTTTATATCCAAATTATCCCAATCCTTTTAGTAGTATTACCACGATACCTTATGACTTAAAAGAAGATTCGAATGTTACTTTAGAAATATATACAATACTTGGAGAAAAAATAGTAACATTAGTTGATGGATATCAGGAAAAAGGACCACATTGGGTAGATTTTAATGCAGATAATCTTTCAAGTGGCATATATTTGTATAAGCTTAAGGTAAATTCATATTCAGTAACCGAAAAGCTAACTTTAATTAAATAGATATTGATATGTCTGACAAAAGCAGTAACCTGAAAAAAGGTCAGATAGAAATAGAATTGCCAGAAGAAGAGGCAAGTGGAACGTATTCCAATTTAGTAATGATATCACACTCTGCCTCTGAATTTATTTTGGACTTTATTTCAGTAATGCCCGGACGTCCGAAGGCAAAAGTTGTAAAACGAATGGTCCTTACTCCGGATCATGCAAAACGTCTGGTCAATGCATTATCTGAAAACATAAAGCGGTTTGAAAGTGAAAACGGGACGATATCAGACGATGATCAGATTGATGTTCCATTTAACTACCGAGGACCGACACCAGAAGCATAGTTTATTAAAGAAATCATGTTAGATTTTTTAAAACAGCTTTTTAATAAGAAGGACCGTGAAATAACCTTTGTATTATTTGATGACCGTGAGCCCGATCCTTCCACAAGCTATCGCTTTAAACCGATAAAGGTGTTTTATCTTATGAGTGGGATGTTAGTAACGGTAGCTATAGGAGTATTTCTGCTGCTCAAGTTTACCCCTATTGCTGGCTTGTTTTTCTCCCAGTCTGAAAAAGAGTTGCGAACACAAGCTATTGAAATTGCTCAACAAGTCCAGATGCTGCAAGATTCATTAGAGGTACGTAATGAACAACTTCTTCAGTTAAAAGAGGTTATCGCAGAGGGGCAAGATACGGTCTTTGCTGTGAGTCAATCACAGAGCGAAGCCGAAATTGCAGAAAATGAAGAAAGTTCGGAACTTCAAAGCTTTTCTGGAGTACAAACTATGCAGGATACCTTATTGGCAAAGAACGAAATTGTTCTTTCAGATATATTTGGGAACAAGCCGGAATTTCCAGTTGGTTACCCGCTAGACGGAACCATTACACGCGAATATGATCCTGGAAAAGGTCATTTCGGTATAGATATTGCTACCCGGGAGGGTAGTGCATTTACAGCAATTACAGACGGTGCTATTATTAATCAAAGTTGGACTTTAAACTATGGATGGGTATTATACCTACAGCATAGTAATGATATAGTTACAGTCTACAAACATGCTGCAAGTGTTTCTAAATCTATAGGCGATATTGTTTTAAAAGGTGATGTACTTGGCACTGCAGGTAATGTCGGCATTATAAGTTCGGGTCCTCATTTGCATGTTGAAATCTGGAAAAATGGTGTTCCTCAGAATCCTAATTCTTATCTCATAAATTTGTAAACAGCTTTATGTTTAATAAAAAGAACGAAAATCAAAACAATATGAGTTCAAATAACAACAAATCCAATAGTCCCTCAGTTAATATGATTAGTGAAGGCACAACATTAGAAGGTACTCTTAAAACTAAAAGTGATGTCCGTGTAGCTGGTACCGTAGATGGAGAAGTTAATGCGAACGGAAAAGTCATTATCTCTTCAACGGGCAATATTAAAGGAAACATTGAAGCGGTTGATGCGGATATTGCTGGTCATGTAGATGGCAAAATAAAAGTTACTAATAAACTCGTTTTACGTGATTCAGCCGAAGTTGAAGGTGATATTTACACTGAAACACTTTTAGTTGAAGAGGGTGCCCAAATAAATGGTGAATTCCATATGACCCAGGAAGGCAGTAGCAGTAGTAATAAATCTACGATAAACGGCCTGACTGGAACAAAGTCAAAAACGAATTCAAAAGGAAAAAAAGAAGAAAAGAAGACCAAAACCCAAAAGAAGTAATTTTCTCCAGTATTGAGCAAGCAAAATTTCCTTACCGAATATATCACGTATATCTCTTTGGGGATAGAGATAGCTGGTGCCCTTGCTATACCTATATTAATTGGATATTGGCTTGATAGTTATTTTGATCTGGCTCCCTGGCTTTTGCTGACTGGTTGTTTGGTGGGAATTATAAATATCTTTATGCTGATTTTTAAGCTTAACAGGCGTTTTAATAATAAGTCTTAACGTGTAGCATTGGTCGAAAAATCTTTTCCCGGGGTGTTTGTATTATTCTTGTGGATAAGCCTGTTAATCTTAGTTTGTATTGCTCTACTCTCATTTTTCCTTTTTTATCCTGCCTTTTGGAAAATAATAGGAGCGAATGTATTGAGTTTTATATTTGTCGGATCGAATTATATTGTTATTAACAATTTCAGGAGAAAGCCCCATAAAGCATTTTACCGACATTTTCTTACTGTAATATCCATTCGCTTTGTTATAGTGTTGGCAGGGTTGGTCCTTATTTTGCAGACTATAAAATTTCATCAAATTTCCTTTACAGTTAGTTTCATAATTTCTTATATTCTCCATTCTGTAATTGAGATTTTTTCAATCAACAAAATACTGCAAACTGACAATTAAAAAGTAAATGCTACAGGCCTTTCGGCGCGTACTCGTTACCTTATTGATTTTCTTATTTGTTGCATCATCTGTAAAAGCCGCACAGGCAGATGAGGGGGATTCAGGTTCCGTTATAGATGTTATGGGGAAGGTAGTTGATCATCATTATTTGGCATTGCCCGGATATGATTTGCAGTTGCCTCGCATTATGTTGGTTGAAGGGGAATGGTACTTTTATACCAGCACAGAAGCTGCTCTTAATTCCGGAGATTTTGTCGAGGAAAATGGAGTGCTGGTTCCCGCCAGCGGGAGTGAAATCACATTGGATATGTCGATCACTTCTCATTTAGTATATGTGTGGTTTGGTGTGGTCTTAACGCTGTGGTTGACTATCTCTATGGCTCGTCGCTACCGAAGAGGAAAGGGGCGAAAGACAGAACCTCAGGGATGGTTTCAAAATCTTTTTGAAATCGTATTTGTTTTTGTGCGCGATGATATCGCAAAGCAAAATATTTCCGATGAAAAATATCGTAAATTCGTGCCCTATCTTTTTGCTGTTTTTGTATCCATTACTTTTATGAACCTTTTTGGACTTTTACCATGGGGAGTTACCGCAACTGCTGATATAACTGTGACGGCGATTTTAGCATTTATTACTTTTGTTTTAACACAGTGGAATGGTTCAAAAGATCACTGGGAGCACGTTTTTTGGTTTCCCGGGGTACCTCCGCTTATGCGCATTATTTTGACTCCAATTGAAATTATCGGTCTTTTTACCAAGCCTTTTGCATTGGCGGTACGTCTGTTTGCAAATATGCTTTCCGGTAAAATTATGATTATCTGTATTCTTGGACTGATATTTATATTTGCTGATCTTTTTGGATCAATAGCAGGTATAGGAGTAAGCTTTTTCTCTGTACCTTTAACGGCAGCACTGTACATTTTAAAAGCATTTGTAGGAATTTTACAAGCTTATATTTTTACGCTGCTTTCCGCTGTATTTATTGGGATGGCAGCAGAGGAGCACGAGCATCATGAAGAAGGAATTGAAGCTCATGCTTAACTTTTTTTCACTCATATTAATCCAAACAACAACTAAACATAACAGGTAAATATTATGGGTTTATTAGCAGCAGGAATCGGAGCAGGAATTGTAGCAGTTGGTGCGGGTATTGGTATCGGCATGATTGGTAAAAGCGCTACAGAGAGTATTGCTCGTCAACCTGAAGCAGCCGGAGATATTCGTGGAGCAATGATTTTGACTGCCGCTCTTATTGAGGGTGTAGCTCTGATCGGTGCTATTGTTTGTATTCTTCTTGCACTTGGAGTGTAAACAATAATAATTATTTAATCATCGAATCATGATGCTATTATTAGCAGGCGGGGGCGGTCTCCTTTCATTTAACGGGGGATTCGCCATATGGGTACTTATTACTATGATCATCTTTTTATGGGTGATGGGTAAGTATGCCGTTCCCCTTATTATGGATGCTCTGCAGGAACGAGAAGAACGGATTAAGGATTCGTTGGAATCCGCTGAGAAGGCACTTAACCGTGCCGAGCAAATTTCAAAGGATAATGAGAAAGCTCTTCGGGAAGCAGAAAAGAAGGCTCAACAAATTCGTAAAGAAGCAATTCAAGAAGCTGAGATGCTTCGTGCTGAACGAATTGAAAAGTCCAAGAAAGAGGCAGAAGAGATGATTGCCCAGGCCAAAGAAACCATTGAGCAAGAAAAGAAACGTGCCCTAATGGAACTTCGGGATGAAGTAGTTCACTTGGCCGTGCAGTCGGCATCTAAAATTATTGATGCAGAGCTTGACGAAAAGAAAAACAGCAAGCTTGTAGATAGCTTTATTAAAGATATCTCTAAAAATTAAGGTACATGCATACAACCAAAGCAGCCAAAAGATATGCAACGGCCCTCATAGGGGTAGCCAACGAACGAAATGAACTGGAAGAGATACTCGAAGATATTCTGTTCATTCATAATACTTTGGAAGACTCCAGGGAATTAGTCACCTTTTTGAAGAGTCCCGTCATTAAATTTGGTGATAAAACGGCTGTTTTGGATAAACTTTTTTTTGGTGAAGTCAAAGAAGCGAC
>JBEPXF010000078.1:0-10930 GCA_041642075.1 Fodinibius sp. | reverse complement strand
TGTTGAATCGCAACTAACTCCCGTCAGTATGAAACAAGTTAATAGAATCCATCCCGCTAATTTTCTCATAGTTGCTGTTTCTTAATTAAATTAATTTATGGGTGCTGTAATGTGGAAATTTACAAGTGTATTAAATACACTGAAAAGAGAGGAAATATTTTCGAAATTTGCAACAATTTTTTAAACAGAGAGATTTTATGCGAAGAAATTGCTGCCTAAGATGCTGATAATTTGTTAATAGTTGCGAAATTATAAATTGTCAGTTCAATTTATTTTGTTTATATCAGCATATAGAGGATTATCAGTTGATACATTATAATTCTGCAATTTTACTTTGATATCAAAAAACTTTTTATAAGATTAGTAATCGTTTGCATAATTTTTTTTAAAAATGTATTTAGGATACGTTCGAAGATTGGTTATGGGGTCAAGTCAGATCTGATTTACTTCTCCATAAATACGCAATTGTGGAATCAGCGGGATTAGTTAATTTCAGGGATTTGTGAATCCTTTTTAAGAGGAGATTATAATAGTTTTATGGAAAGTAGTTTTAAGACTTCGTCATATATCTATCTTTTACTGTATGAGTATATCATCATTATGATATAGTATAACTAAGAACACCAAACTAACCATTTAACAACTTTGAAAATCAATAAATCATTATGAATGCATCTAATGTACCTGTTCCTGAAATAAATCGGAAGAAATTATTTTGGGGTATCTGTATTGCTTTGTTGCCGACTGCCTTCTCTTTTGTTTTAGTCAGTAACATTCTGGGTCAGCTAAAAACAGAATTTATTTTGACCAATGCCCAGGTTGGCTATATCGGAGGGGCAGCCTTGTGGGGAATGGCTATTTCACTGTTGACTATTGGTCCCTTTCTGGAGAAAATTGGATTTCGGAAGGCCACGATTGGTGCTTTTATAGGACACCTCGCGGGTGTAACGCTATTTTTGGCTGCCTTTCCATTTGCCGGTGATCCAATAGCCTATTGGATTTTGTTTCTTGGTGCTATTGGATTTGGGGCCGGCAATGGTTTGATTGAGGTGGCAGGTAATCCTATGGTAGCTGCCCTGTTTCCTAAGAATAAAACAACTAAACTTAATCATTTCCACGCTTTTTTCCCGGGTGGCATGGTTGTAGGTGGTATATTGGGATGGTTAATGACTCAGACAGGGGTAATAGGACCTGTAGAAATCGGTCACTGGACATGGCAGATTGCCATTATCTATATTCCGATTATTGCCTATGGAATTATGATTTTCCCTGAAAAATTTCCCAAAACAGAAACCGCCGAAGCGGGTATACCCTTCAAAGAGATGGTTCGTTATACCTTAACACATCCGTTGGTATGGGGATTGATTTTATTAAAAATGATTACGCTTTCACTTGAGATGGGACCCAGTCGCTGGATTCCCGATATATTACAGGCTGCAGGCATGCATGGAATTCTTGTAGCGGTGTGGATCAGTGCTATTATGATGGTATTAAGAATGTTTGCTGCTCCATTTGTTGAGCGATTCTCACCTCCCGGTATTCTGTTGGGTTCTTCTGTACTTACGGGAATAGGACTGTTGATGTTTGCTTTTATTGAGTCAGGAACTATTCCCATTATGTTTGCAGCTACGGTGTTCGGTTGTGGAGTTGCATTCTATTTCCCAACTATGGTTGGACTTATGAGCGAAAAATTTCCCAAAGCAGGTTCACTGGGTATTGTATTACTGATTGGCCTGGGCTTTTTTGCTGCAGGGAGTTCTAATGGAATTATGGGGCAAATTGCCGATGGATATTTACCTGAAAATTTAGATGAGCAGCAGACACTTTCTGTACTTGAACAGGTGGAAGAACGATTTCCTGCCTACGTAGCCAAAGCTGAGGATGCTTCCGGCGATCTGGAACAATTAGCAGAATTGGGTTATCGCCCCACAGATGTGCAGAATGTATTGGGACAGGCAGAAGATGCACTCGGGTACTACCGGGAGCATGGCGAGTTTGACGGGACGTTAACCGGAAATGCTCTAAGAGCATTGGTGGATACTGGAGTAGAACAGGAACAAGAGTTAATAAACGAGGCTTCGACGATATTACGACCAGCCGACAACTACGGAGGAAGAATGGCCTTCCTTTGGATTGCACCGCTGGCCTTTTTGGTAGCTCTTGTATTCCTGGTCGTTTATCTGAATGACAAAAAGAAAGGAGGCTATCAGGCTGTATCACTCACAGAGGAAACAACACCAGAGGCCACTTAACCCTCTTCTTGTTTATTTTTCTTTTCGGGTCAGGCAAACATTTTCCTGACCCTTTTTTTATCTCGAGCTTACGCTTAGTTTAAGATTGGCTTGAATCATTACTTTTTTTAGAAGATGATTCTCTAATAATAAGCTCAGGTGATAAAATTGTCTTTTGGATTGGGCTTTGGACTATTTTACTATTTTGATCTGTTATTTGATTAAGAAAGTGTTGAGCAGCAATTTTACCCATTTTCAAGCTATGCTGATCGATACTCGTAATACTAGGTGTCACAAATGAGGTGAAAGCTTCTTTACTAAAACTGACCCCCTCCCCATAATTCCCCCAGTCATAAGTAGAGAATCGGGCGTTAATGCATGTTCCTGAATGTACTCATTCGGGGTTACATCTCCTAGTGAGCTATGCGGTCGGAAGGAGTTATATTCAGTCCTCCAGGCCTCAATCTTCCCGCGAGCATCTTCCAAGGATAAAAACCAATGCAGGTTCAAACATTCGTCCCGAAAGCTTCCGTTGAAAGACTCAATATATGGATTGTCGGTGGGTTTTCCCGGCCGAGAAAAGTCCAGGGTCACCCCGTTGTCGTAGGCCCACTGGTCCAATGCTTTGGAGATAAACTCACTGCCATTATCGACTTGGATCCTTCCCGGCGTCTGCCCGATCCGACAGGAAATCTGCTCCATGACCCTGGTTACATCTGCGCCTTTGATCGAGGCGTCGACATGAATGGCCAGACATTTCCGACTAAAATTATCCACTACAGTTAAGGCTCGCACTCGGCGCCCATCGAAGAGCTGATCGGCCACAAAATCCATACTCCATAGTTGCCGCGGCCCGCTCAGCTCCGGGCGATCCAGGCGATGCGCCGCGGCCCGGCTCCGGCGTGGGCGTTTGCTTCGCAAATTAAGCCCCTCTAGCTTGTAGAACCGGTATACGCGCTTGTGATTGACCTCCCAGCCTTCCCGACGAAGCAGCACGTAAATGCGCCAGAATCCGTAGCGCACGCGGGTCATGGCAATCTCGCGAATGCGGGCGCGAAGGGGCCCGTCGCGACGCTCGGGCACCCGGTACTGTTCGACCAGCCACCGGGCCAGCTCGCGACGGCGGGCCGACCTCATAGCTTTTTTTTGAGTACCTCTTGCAACATATGCTTGTCCAGTGACAGGTCGGCAACCAACTTCTTCAACCGCGCGTTCTCCTCCTCAAGCTGACGCTGCCGGCGCAGCTCAGAGGGGCCCAGCCCGCCAAACTTTTTCTTCCAGTTATAGAAGGTCGCCTCGCTGATGCCCATCTTACGGCAGACCTCAGCGACTGGGGTTCCAGTATCGGCCTGTTGCAGGGTAAAGACCACTTGGGACTCGGTATATTTTGATCGTTTCATGGCCATTATGATTTATTGTAAGTTAGTATAATTGCTCGAAAACTCTACTTTAGAATGGACCAGTTTTTAGGGAGGAGGTCAACCAACAATAGCAACTTCATTTGGAATTGCTATTCCTTCTTTTTTTAGTATTTGGATTGCACCTAAAGCTTTTATCGAAAGTTGATACCGCTGATGCGGGTAAAATACAAATCGATAACCCCGACTATAGCTACGGAACCCCTAAAGATCAGAGAATAGACTACGCGCAAATCTTGTTTGCAGAGATAGATAAGTTACTTGAGTAAATCTCTCTCTTTTCTCAGTGATTTATTAGGTATCTGTGAACAAGATTACATATACTCATAGCCAGTTATAAGGAGAAATAATTCTTTTTATTTCAAATAATCGATCAATTTTTATAGATCCAATAAATAATTTTCTCAGCTGTAACCCACTATATAATAGTTAGTTATAGTAAATTATATAATGCATCTTTAATATTTATTCCCTTCTTTTTTTACTTTTTTACAAAAGTGTATGAAAAACACTTGCATTAAATTTTAATTATTCTTAAAAATAAGAAGTGTGAAAATAACACTTGGTGAGGGATATATTTTAGATCCGTTTACAGAGTGTTAAATAGCACTATACACATAGCCAGATTAACAAAAAAAGGGATACTATGAAGAAAAAGTGGGATACTATCAATAAAAATATAGGAACCGGATTCTTTCTGTTTGGATTTCTTCTGTTACTTCTATCTGTACAGGAGGCCCAAGCCCAGCATGAGGTTTCGGGTACGGTATCGGATGCGAGTAATGGAGAACTGCTTCCGGGAGTGAATATTGTAGTAAAAGGTACCACCAGCGGTACTTCAACTAATACAAACGGGGAGTTTAATTTAACTGTTTCTTCATCTTCTGATACATTAATTTTTTCTTTTGTGGGGTTTGAATCGCAAGAAGTACCTATCAACGACAGGGCGGAAATTGATGTTAATCTCCAACCGCAGGCCTTTATGGGGGAAGATGTAGTAGTAGTTGGTTACGGTACGCAACAGAGACAGAACCTAACTGGTTCCGTATCGTCGGTATCAACTGCTGAAATGGCTGAAGTACCAGTTCCGACAGTGACGCACGCCCTGCAGGGGATGTCTCCGGGACTGCAACTATTGGACGGTGGCGATCACCCCGGGCGGAATCAGTTGGACTTGTTGGTCAGGGGACAGGGAACCTTGGGTCGAGGTGATGACACAGGGGGAGCAGGAGCATCCCGGCCGCTTGTTCTGATCGACGGAATCGAAGGAAATCTCTCCAACATTGATATAGAGGATGTGGAAAATATTTCGGTGCTGAAAGATGCAGCCTCGGCAGCCATTTATGGATCACGAGCGGCAAACGGTGTAATCCTGGTCACTACAAAACGAGGGGCAGCCGGCGATTTGCAGGTGACGTACAACGGGTATTATGGAACGCAGGATCTCACAGCGTGGCCAGAACGAGTGGACACAGAAACACATATGGAGCTCGCGAATGTTGCGCGCGAGAATCTTATGAATTGGTGTCTCGATGGTCGCGATCCGAATGTTCCTGTCGACCAGTGCGAGAGCCACGATAGTTACCAGCCGCGCTACTCCGAGGAATATATCCAGAACACTATTGCCGGAAATGATCCGGATGCCTATCCGGATGACGAACTGGTGGATGAAATTTTCAACCGGGCACCGATACAGGATCATAACTTAAGTTTGTCCGGTGGAAGTGAGGTTGCACGTTATTCACTTTCGCTCAACTACTTGGAAGAAGATGGGCTGATGGCAAATACGGGACACGATCGGTACGGTATACGTCTTAATACTGACTTCCAAATGACAGACAAAATATCGGGAGGGTTAGATATGTCGGCTAATCGAAGTTGGGATATAATCCCGGCTGAGGAGTGGGCAGCGAATTTTTATATAATTCATGACACCCCGCCTACAATCCGGACCCGGTATTCTGATGGGACTTATGGTACAAATTTATTTGGTCGCAGTGCACTTGCTTCTGCGGAGGTCAGTGGAGATGAGCAGCGCGTGTTCTGGGAAGGTACTGTAACCGGCCGTCTTAATTATCAAATAGCACCTTGGGCAGAAATACAGACATTAGCTTCTTTTGACTACGGCAGTATGGACTGGGAGCGTTTTGTGACTGAGCCGGATCTCATTGAAGAATATCCCGACGATGCGTATTACTGGGGGCCCAGTTTCGGTGAAAACCGTACTTATACTGATAAACAGGTTACACTCCGGGGGATGGTCGACTACGACTATGACTTTAATGATAATAATAATATCTCGGGTGTAGTGGGTTATGAACAGTCCGAATATAATTTTGAAGAGTTTCGGGCCTGGCGTGATCAATTTTATAACAACGAACTGAGACAGCTTGATCTGGGCAATGAAACTAATGACGGGACTCGGGGCTACGGAAGTGCGTGGGCACTGCGCTCGGTGTTCGGTCGAGTTAACTACGAACTTATGGGTCGTTACCTGTTCGAATTTAATGCCCGTTATGATGGGTCAAGCCGATTTGCAGAAGGACATCGTTATGGTTTTTTTCCCTCATTCTCGCTTGGCTGGAGGATTGCTGAGGAGTCGTTCTTCAACGTCGATTGGGTGGATGAGCTGAAGGTTCGTGGGTCCTGGGGCCAATTGGGTAATCAGGATGTGCCGCTCTATTCATATTATTCGTCAATCAGTTTGAGCACTCCGTATTATTTGGGTAATACCAGTAGTGCACAGGCTACGGGGGGAGCTGCAACTGATCTGGTTAACCAAGAGCTCTCGTGGGAAACAACTACGGTTACGAATATCGGTTTCGATGCAGCATTCCTGAATAATCGTCTGAGTGTGACCGGTGACATGTATGAGCGGCGGACGGAAGATATCCTTTTGGCGCTTTCGGTTCCCGATATGGTTGGTCTTGATGCCCCTTACCAGAATGCAGGTATAGTTGAAAACAAAGGTTGGGAGGTATCTGTTGGTTGGCAGGATGAGATTGGAGAAGTCAGCTACGGTATTGATCTCAACCTCTCAGACAACCGGAATGAAGTCATTGATTTGGTTGATACCGGTCCATACATAGAAGGTGGTAATCTCGGAGGAAGAGTAATTCAGGAAGGTTCGCCGATCAATGCATGGTACGGCTTGGAGGTCGAAGGATTGTTCGACTCATATCAACAGATTGATGATTACGGAGCGCACGTCCCGGGAGAGGAGACACGTCTGGGCGACCTCATGTATGTAGACCAGAATGATGACGGGGTTATCAATGATGAGGACCGGAAAGTGATAGGTAATCCCAATCCCCACTATATATTTGGGATAAATATAAATGCTGGTTGGCGAAACTTGGATTTTAGTGCACTCCTGCAGGGTGTTGGTGAGAGGGACCAGTACATAGGACTCGGTTTCGCCCAGGGTCCGGTATGGGAAAATTATACCTCTCAGTGGCATAAAGACTACTGGAGTCCGGATAACCAAGATGCCCGGCATCCCGCATATTATTCTAATGTAAATCGGAACTATTACACGACGAATTCTTGGTGGATTCTGGACGGGAGTTTTATGAAGCTGCGTAATATCCAGCTCGGATATACTCTTCCCCAGGACATTATCAATAGCATAGGTATTCAGCGTCTGCGACTTTATGTAACTGGTAAAAACCTGTGGATGAAAAATAATCTGGGTATCGGTCTGGATCCGGAGTATCCGATAACGACCGGTGATTACACTCCACAGACCAAAGTGATTAGCCTAGGCGCTAACATCAGCTTCTAAATGACCAGGATAATGATTTTAAAAAAAAACAAGATTATGATGAATAAGATAACCAAGACAACGAATGTGTTGCTTTTAGGCATGTTGACTCTATTGCTCGCTCTTGGAGCCATAGGTTGTGATGATAACTTCCTGACGACAGTACCGTCGGATAGGGTTTCATCAGCAACTTTTTGGAGTAACGAGCGTGATTTCGATACAGCCCTCAATGGTACCTATAACCAGATGATGGGACAAGGTGATGATCCAATGTACTTCGACGGCACTACTGAGATCGGATATTCACACGCCGACTGGAGGCGTCAGCATGAATATGTAATGGGCCGGGCTAACGCCCTTTCTGGATGGTCGGCAGGTATTTGGTCTCAAAATTATACTGGGATCAGCCGCGCTAACGAGATTCTCTTTCAGCTCGAAGAGGTAGGCAGTGACGTGCTTTCGCAGGAAGCTGCTGACCGAATCCGGGGTGAGGCTCTGTTTCTCCGTGGCTATTTTTACCACGAGCTGTTGTGGATGTTTGGTGAAGTGCCTGTTTTTACGAGCGTCCCGACTGTAGAGGAAGCACGGGAGGTGAGCCGTTCTTCACGTGAAGACGTGTATGCACGGATTACAACAGACCTTTCGGAAGCAGCGAGTCTGCTGCCTACTCGTGCCGAGCTGCCATCCTCCGATTACGGTCGTGCCACCAGTGAAGCCGCTATTGCTTATCATGCACGGACCGCTCTGTACGAGGCCAGCTGGCAGGAGAACCACGAAGACAATAACTCCCTTGCGAATACCTTGTACGGCACTGCCAGAGATATGGCGGCGACTATCATGAACGATGCTGCGTACTCACACATCGATCTTCACCCCAACTTTCGGGAACTTTTTACTTATGCGGGTGAGCAAAGCCAAGAGATCATTTTGGACTATCAGAAGGTGTCTGGCCAAAATGGTTGGCCGGTCTGGTCAGATTTTGCGCCAAAAACTATGGGTAGTGAGGTTAACATAGCACCTACGCGAGAATTGGTGGATCGATTTCCCATGGAGGATGGTCTGAGCATTGATGAATCCCCGATGTACGATGATTCTCCGCCGGAGATTACATACGATGGAAGCGGCAACCCAACGGTTCAGACGATTGGCATGTACGCTGACCGCGATCCACGGTTCTATGGCACGGTATTATTCCCTGGTGCTGAGTTCAATGGAATTGTCTATAACCCGTATCCGTCTTGCAGTGAGACTAATGCTCCGGACGGCTACTGCAGCCCAACCGGTGACCGAATTAAGTTATCGGACTACAACAACACCTATACCGGTTACACCGCCATGAAGTATGTGGATCCGCAAGACGAGTCCTCACCCACCAATAGCGGCCTCAACTTTATAAAGATGCGGTATGCTGACGTTCTTTTGATGTATGCAGAAGCAAAGATTGAACTCGGTGAACAGGATCAGTCGGTAAACGATGCGATCGAAGAAATACGCGATCGGGTGAATTTACCGATGCCTCAAGACATAACTACAATGTCTCAAGAGGAAGCTATCGAATTTATCCGCAATGAGCGAACGATTGAACTGGCTTGGGAAGGCCTTCATCTGGCAGATATACGCCGTTGGGGAACTGCTGAGAATGCACTTAACGGTAATACACACGGGATTGACATTGCTGAAGGTGGAGGCAGTTTTTCACCCGTGTCAGGACAGCATAACCGGTCGTTCGAGGCCCCGCGGGATTACTTATGGCCTGTTCCGGCAAGCGAGCGGGACCTTAACTCCAATTTGGAGCAGAATCCTGGTTATTAACATACTTTATTAACTGAATCAATTGTGATTTATAAATTATAAAGAAAAAGCAATCCTCTAGGATAAATGACGTGTGGGAGTAGCAGCAATTTGTTTTGATGCTACTCCCATACCCATTTTAATGTATAAGTAAGTAGATGGCATTGGATCTCGCAGTAATTTTGTTTGTGAATGGGACACAAGGTGAAAATTCTAAAGCTACTTTTTATTATACTGGGGCTGTTATTGGTCGCAACGGCATGCAGCGATGACACTACCGGTGCTAGTGGTGGGGGAAACGGAAACAATGGTGATGAGGAAGAAACCGAAACGTTTGACGGCCCGACCTATTCTGATGATTATACCTCCCGGTCTGCCTGGGAATATCGTTCGCAGTGGAACCTGGCAAATGTGCATGATCCTTCTGTAGTAAAGGATGGGGAATATTATTATATGTATCAGACCAACGCTTCTTATGGGAATGTACATGAAGGTCATGGGAACTACCCATACCGGCGATCCAAAGATTTGGTCAACTGGGAATTTCGGGGGATGGTCTTTTCCGATACTCCATCATGGGTAAAGGATTCTCTGAATAATATGCGTTCCCGCATGGATCCATCGCTTTCGCCTATTGAAAATCCAAACTATGGTTTTTGGGCACCTCATATCACAAAAGTAAACTATACGTACCGACTATATTACAGTGTTATCATTGATAATCCCATCGAGGGATCGGATCCTAATACTTCATGGACGGAACGGGCATTTATTGGGCTGGCCGAATCTAACGATCTCGCTTCCAATAATTGGGAAGACAAAGGCATGGTAATTCATTCTGTTGCCGATGGAAAAGAAACCTATGATCGTGATGGAGGTGACGATTGGAGCGCCTATTTTAAATTCAATGCGATAGATCCAACCTATGTAACCACTCCTGAAGGAGAGCATTGGCTAATTTACGGTTCCTGGCATTCCGGGATTGCGGCTGTTCAACTTGATCCCGAAACAGGCAAACCATTTGAATTGAACGATGTAGAAGATTATGGGACAAGAATAGCGGGACGAGGTAATATAAATTCTAACAGGTGGCAAGGTCTGGAAGCTCCTGAGATTGTCTATAACGAAGAGACCGGCTATTACTATCTGTTCTTAGCTTATGATGAGCTATCGGTTGCATATAACACCCGCGTGGCCCGGTCTGAAAATATTGCGGGTCCATATTATGGTATTGACGGAAGTAATGTTACAAATGGGGCAGAAGCCTGGCCGATGGTTACGCATCCCTACAGATTTAATAATCACTATGGATGGGTAGGTCTTTCACATCCTTCAATTTTTCAGGATCCCGAGACCGGAAAGTGGTTTTATTCATCACAGGGACGCTTACCCCCGGATGTACCGGGTATTAATGTTTCAAATGCTGTGATGATGGGACATGTGCGCAATATTTACTGGACTGAAGACGGCTGGCCGGTCGTTGCTCCCGAGCGTTATGCTGGTGTCCCTGATGATGTGATTACCGAGGATGATATCGTGGGAACATGGGAGGAAATTAAGCTGGAATATGAATATCAGAATATGCAAACTTCTTACGAGGTAACTTTTAATGAAGACAATACACTTGAAGGAGCACTGGAGGGAACATGGTCTTATGATAAAAATTCCCAAACGCTAACTGTAAACGAAACTGAACTTATGTTAGATTCAGCCTGGGACTGGGAAGC
>JBEPXF010000077.1:0-11130 GCA_041642075.1 Fodinibius sp. | reverse complement strand
TGTCGGTCACAATACTGCGAATAGCTGTTACTAATTCTTCCGAAATACTTGTTTTTGTCAAATAGCCATAGGCCCCAGCTTTAAAGGCACGGACGGCAAATCGGTCTTCAGCATGTATGCTCAATATAAGAACCGGTAGTTTTGGATAAAGGGTGTTGAGTTCTTTTAATAACTCCAGTCCGCTATTACCCGGCATCGTAATATCCGACACCACAATATCCGGTGTTTGTTCTGGCAGGATGGCAAGCAGTTCCTTACCGTTCTCCGCCTCTCCGAGTATTTCCAGATCCTTCGTCCTATCAATTACCTTATTAATTCCCTCTCGAATAAAAGGATGGTCATCTGCAATAGCTATGGTAATCATTTTCTATCTCTATGTGACTTGTCTCAGATTGGGTGTTACTTAATAAAGAAAAAGAATATGTTAGACTGTCTGTATAGGGTATATGATTAATATTATGTAATAATTATTCCACAATCCTACAACTGATCTATCACAATACAAAACTCATTTAAAAAAGATCTAATAGTCGAAAGTTTTCTTCTTTCCTTTAGGGATTGGTGTATTGGGTATTTAAGAATGTTTGAGCTTTATCAAACAGGTTCGAAGTTACAAGATGTGGAAAGAACAACTATATCAATGTATATTTATAAAATTCGACTAATAGTAATAGCTCCCCCCCTTACCTGTGAAACGGACTTTCTATTTACTCACTCCCTGCATGCTATGGACAATATTTCCGTCTCTCCATGCTTCCTCTAACGAACCTGTCATTAAGATGGGAAGTATTACATATTGGCTTTCATCAATAGTAAGGGTAAGTTCGATTTGCTCACCCGCCGGAACCACTTTCGGCGGAGGAATACTATAATAGGGAGCATTGCCCGGTTCACGCTGTGCAGTTCTGTATACATTCACGGCTTCAAAATATGTTTTAAAATCTTCTGCAGATTTCCCCTCTTTCATCCTAAACAGATTGATGGCGTAGTCCACAGATCCCGTGTTCTTAACGACTATTGGCGTGCGGCCGGTTTGTATCGTTTCTGGCAGTATGGTGTCATTTACATCAGATTCTATTTGTATTGCAGCGTTAGTTGGTTTTGCCGAGGTTGATGCAGGCGCAGCGCCGGATTCGGGTACATATATCTCTTCAACCATGCCGTGAATGGCAAGACCAAATGTAAGAAAGGCATATCGGCCGGGCTCCAACGTAGCTTTAAATGTTGAACTTGTCCCTTCCACCCCTTGCTCTGCTCCTCCCAGAAACGTGACCGGAGACGGCACTCTTATAGAATTCATCCACTCTTTAAGCATTTCAAGATCGGTATCCTCTTCCAGCTTCGCCAGATGAACATTGTGAGAGTTTCCGAAATCTACATTGAATGTATGATCTCCGGCTGCAATCGGGTCTTTAATAGTAATGTCAAAACTAGACACGGCAATGTCTGTCGTTGTTTCCGGTTTCTCCGCACCGGAGCTTTTATCGGTAACGGTAAAGGGGCGGGTCATGCCTCTTTGCATATGATATTCCCCATCCTCGGTAACCACCCAACAATTTAACGCATACACCCCTGGTTCCAGGTGAACAGTCGTCTCGCCGGTTAGGCCGGGAGAAAGCATAGCGGGCCCGCCGTACTGTTTCTCCCTGAGTCCCAATAAGGGGTAAAAACCGTTCATGCCCTCTTGTGCTAACGCCTCACGGGTCATTCTTACAACGCCTTCATAGCCCAGGGAATCGGGATATTTATTTATGATCCCCAAGTGCTCCTCCATCCCCATATTTTCCATCCGGAACGTGACCCATCCGGAAGGGATCTCATTAGGCATCCCAAAAGCGTAATCGGCAGCGATGACATCTACAACATAACTGGAATCCTGCTGGACGGCCTGTGCATTTTTATCTGTTCTGCTGTTTTGACTACAGGCACTTGAGAAGGCAGCTATTAAAAGGGAGTAAATAAACAATTGTATGGGTTTCATATTTTAATGGTTTAGTTGATTAATGTTTTTAGAGAGGCCAGAGGTTATTCCACTACAAATTCTGTTATCTCTCCCTGATTATAGTGTTTTTCACCGTTTCCGGATTTTTCGCTACAATATATTACGTAATTACCCGGCTGTACTTTAACTGTAGCTGAATCGCCTTCATTCAATAGGATATACCAACCCCGCCACCACATCAGAGAATTATCATTTCTATCTTCCGGAGCTAATTCATAAAAATCTAAAATACTCTTCTTGCTTTTTCCTTCTTTCAGCATATCTATTTGAATCAAATGCGTATCACTTTCTTGATTTATGTAATAGAAAGTATTTCTTCCTGCTTGAATATTATTGTTGATTTGAATCTCCTTATCTTCCACTTTTATACCAATCCTATTTGATTTGCTCTTTTCCTCCCGCTCTAAAAGCTTATTTAACCTTTCTCCTTCTTCAATCGTAAACCCGTCCTTCACTCCCCACACATAGGCGTAAGAAGTCCATTGATATTCTCCCGGGGAAAAATTATACGTTATAAAAGTACTTCCAACAGAATCAATGGGTTCAGCACCGGTAAGCCACTGTACCTGCTTATCGCCCAATTCTCCATCCATTTGTCGTTCGGCTTTTTCAATGCTCAGGGAATCCTGCACGCGGAACAAATGAAGCCCATTGGGAAAGCCTTTATGTACGATTTCAACAGTTTGTTTACCTGCAGCGAACGCTTTTGTTCTTCGAATGTCATACTTATCCAGAATTATTCTGGTATCCGCTTTGGGTTTTGTTGCACCGGAAGGTTTTTCGGTAACCTGAAAAGCTGCTTGCATTCCTAATTCAGAATGCTTTTTTCCGTCTTCTGTCATTATTTCACAGATCATCACGTAATTTCCAGGCTCAAGATTTACGGTAACATCACTTTTATGACCCGGACTGTGTAAACCCGGACCTCCGGCATAAGACATTGGAAAAAACTCCCCGGAACCAAGTTCAGCACGTATTTCCTCAATACTCAAATCCGATGTAGACTGCATGATTATAGCATAATGGACTTTTTCTCCAATATTCTCCATTCGGAAGGTGACCCATCCAGAAGGGATCTCGGAGGGCATTCCGAACGCATAATCGGCAGCGATGATGTCTACCACATATTCAGACTCCTCCTTTAAACCCTTTACATTTTTTCTCATACGGTCGACGCCCTTTTTTATCTCCTCCATGTACTGCTCAAACTCCGGATGCTCGTGCAAAGATTTGAAGATCGGGTCTGTCTTGAGATAATAATATCCTCCCCAGTATTGTCCCGAGCCGCCGCGCCTAAGCGCCTCTTTCAAGTGACTAACCGCGGCGGTGCGATTGCCTTGCAATGCTTCAATAGTAGCCAGATCGAAATGAGTGGCTGCAGGATCTTCATTTTGAGAAAGTTTTTCCATAACCAGGATCTGATGCTCTTTCAGCAACGCTTTCCCTATATCATCGTCTCCTTCCCTCAGCGCCAGAAAAGCTAAAAATGATAATCCGTGTAGAGGCCGATCCTGTTGGCGCAGTAGAGCTATGGCACGCTCCATACGCTCCCTTGCCCGCTTATATTCTCCCAGGTGCACTTCCATTTCAGCAATACAGAAAGAGACAGCCCAGGGAGTGTGAGTGTCGGAAATTGTAATCATTTTTTCGGTGTGTCTCAGCACGGCTTTATAATCCCCGCTGCGAACCGCTAAATCTGCCAGAAAGCATTGAGACATAATCTCATCATCTGAATATTTTTGCCTCTCTGATAGCCACTCTTTTGCCTCGTTAAACAAGCCGAGTTTAGCATAGCTGTAGGCAAGTGGCTCGTAGAATTCAAACTTTTCCGGATTTCTCCTGATTAACTCCCGATACAGAGGGATTGATTCATCAAAATGACCTGTAGCATAAAGAGAATCCGCTTTCTGGTTCGTCTTCTCAATTTCTGTTATTGTCTCTTGGTTACTAGTTGAAGTCTGTGCATGAACTTGCCCTGATAAAAGAAAAACTATACCAATTAAAGCCTTTCTGGTGAAACTAAATATTCTTCCGGTTCCACAGCTACGTTTTTTATTTTTGTTTTTAATAATCTTCCTCATTAGTCATTACTAAAGTTCATGATCCTGTTATTGTCTTTAGATCATATGAGTGAAACATTGATTTTTATTCATTCCTATATATAATGCCATTTTTCATCACGAAATGTATGCTCCTTGTATTCCTGATATCATCTAATGGATTTTCGTTCAAAATGATAAGGTTAGCTCTTTTGCTTTCATCAAGGGAACCGATCTCACTTTCCACTCCCAGTGTAGTTGCAGGATTGATAGTTGCTGTTTGCAGGGCTTCCATCGTGGAGAAATTAGAATCTTCTACGTAATAGGCGATCTCTCGATGAATAAAAGGAAGAGGCTCATGCCGGTAGGCACTTATCGAATCCGTACCCGCAATAATCCGTACGCCAGCCTCAATGGGCCTTTTGGGTAATAGTTTTAGCCATATTTCCGTTATCATCTGAGCTCCACGCAGCATTTTCAGAAACGAAAATCGTAGGATCCAAGCTGATATTTTTGGATGCCATCTCTCGGAATACATCCTGCAGCGCCTCATCCTGGTCAGGATAGTTAGAAAAATCAGGGTCATCACTGATCTCATACAGCAAACCTGAAGCGTGGGATATGCCATCAACACCACCAGCGACTATTTCAGAAGCGACTACCGGCCGTAGATAAGGATGAGCCCAAACTTTCAAGTTTTGAGCGTGTGCTTCCTTTGTAATGTTCTTTATTTGCTCGGCATCCAGAAAAGCATACAGTTTTAAAGCATGACTGCCATTCCCCTTTGCCTCTGCTACGATTCTGGATAAGTTCGTATCCTTCTCTACAGCTCTTGCCCATGAAACGGAACCAGCTGTTTCTCCCAACGTTAATGCATCTCCTTTTTCGTTGTTGAAAAGAGATGGGCCACCAATGATTGAGGAATAATAAATATCAGGAGACGCTATTGAATTTATTTTTGCCACCCTGCTCAACTCCCCCACCACGCGAGCGTCACTCGCCATTTCCCGAATTCCGGTGACTCCTCCATATAAGGCGTGGCGTAACAATTCGACGATGTTTTCTCTGGGCGGGTTCCATTTTGATTCCTTTGTCCAGTAAGCGCTGTGTTCGATATGAGTATGGCTATCGATTAAACCGGGAATCACAAACTTATTCGTAAGATCAATAACCGTATCTTCTGTGCCAGCTGGGAAGCTGTGATCATGGATTTTATGGATGATCCCATCCCTCACCTCCAGTGAGCGATCCGGCAGTATTTGTTCGTTGGCTACATCTATGAGCGTCACATTCTTCAGAATCGTAGCTTGTCCATATGAGAAGAGTGGTACAATTAGGAATACGAAGAGTAAAATGATCTGTTTTTTCATGTGTTTTTTTACTTGTTTAGCATATAAATGCACAATATTGTCCTACTTAATATTTGCTGTATTCTTTAATAACTCGGAATCCGATGTATTCAGTTGGGGCTCTCGGGACCTCTCCGCGATCGTCCACAAAACTGACAGCTGAATATCCGTAGGTGTTTTCAGCTTCTGAACCGTTGAATATTTCCGCAACATTGCCACCCAGATCATAGATACGGGCATCGCCCACCTTCACGCTTTTATACGATCCCGCCTCTTTCAGAAGCGTATGTTCCAGCTCACTTAACTTTTGCCGGAATTCCGGCACTTCGTCTATGGTAATATCGTAACCGGCCCAGTAGCTTAGGGTATTTTCTGAGGCCGCAATTTTTCTGGCCTGATCGTTTAGTGATTCGGATTCTACGGCATTGACAAGCCGGTAGGTTTCACCGGTCAATTCATTCAGCCAGTTGATATATTCCTGGGCTTCTTCCTGGCTGATATCTGTAACCGGATAATTTGCCCGCACCGCAACAAAGTCATGATCCTGATCATAAGAAGCATACTGCGCGTTGGTCACCTCGAAGCGGCCGATGGCTGTGGAATCCTTTTTAATGGAAACTGTTTCGGGGATCAGCACGCCCTTATGCAACAGCCCATACCGACCGACGTCAGCTTGTGTCTTGTCTTTATGTAACAGCTCCGCCAGCGGACCGTCTTCCTTGAAAGCCTCATTCTGGGGCTTATTGGTGCCAAATAGATATCGGTCGAACCATTGTAACTCTTCCCGAACTTTTCTCTTCTGATGAGATATCTTCTGTAGGTTATGGCCCTCGCCGGAATACCAAAGGAAACGCACGGGTGCCTTCCCGACCTGCTGCAGGGCGCGGTAATGCTCCCATGCCTGGTCGCGGGGTGTATTGCGATCCTCGCTTCCATGGTGAATCAGGGTAGGCGTGCGCACATTTTCTATCTCAAAGAGCGCAGATTTTTGAATGTAGGAGGTGTTATAAATCTGCCCGTCGGTATTGTCCCACGGGGCTCCACCAGTATAGCTCTGTTCCCACTTTACTCCAAAAGACGATGTACCATAATCAGAGGTCAAGTTCACAGCACCGGCCCCTGAGGCAGCTGCTTGGAACATATCTGGATGCTTAACTGTGAACATAGCAGTAAGGATGGCCCCGTTGGACCATCCTTTCACGCCAAGGGAGTCCGGATCAACCTTGCCCTCGTCGACAAGCCTGTTGACGCCGGCAATGATGTCGGGTAGTTCATATTCGTAGTAATGGCCCTTGATCGACTCCACGAACTCCTGTCCATGGTTAAGTGAGCCATGGTAGTTGGGCTGTAGGATAAAGGTATCTTTCTGAGCCATCAGGTTAATGAAATGAGTCCATGACCAGAAGGAGCCTTTCCATCGGTCAAGATCTACTGCATTCGGCCCACCCCGTATTGTTACGACCAGGGGATACGCACGTCCCGGCTGGTAATTGTGCGGATAATTGAGAATGCCGGTAATCTCATCTCCCAGGGCACCGGTCCATCGCAAGACCTCCGATTTTGATATCGTTTTATGGTCAAGGTGGCTGTTCAGAGTTATCAGTTCTACGCCCTTCGAAATATGGGCCTTATCCGAAACAGTCCTTAGTTTTGCCATACGGTATTGTGTAGGGACGGAAGCGGTCGAATAGGTGTAGAAGATGTTTCCGGAACCTTGATGCGTCGTCGTAACGGTTATGTGCTCATCCATGACTCCGGCATGCACAGGTAGTTTTTTCCAGTCAGACCCTGATTTCCTCATATACACCAGCTTGTTTGTAGGTCCATTTGCAAGGCCAACAACCACGTCGTTTCCCATAAGATCAAATCCATCATCCCATGTCCATCCTATGCCGGCATCCCAGTCAATTGGTACATCCTTTACGCTGTGTGAAGCGAAATCATAAAAATGGAGCAGCCAGATGCCCGCCCCCCTCCACTGCGGATCAGAAGACTGTACAGACCGGAAATAGAAGCCTTTGCCATCGGGGGTAAAGGCAAACCGCCCGGGCGTCTGATAGCCGGAGGAAAGAATCTCCTGTTTTGTGCCCGTTTCAACATTCCAGAGATAATAAGTCGGCCGGGGATGGGCATCCGCCTCGTAATGTGGCGACATGACGTGCGAGCTAACCAGCCAACGGCCGTCATCGGAAATGCCGTATTCACCCACAGGGTATGTGTTGTCGGTAAGGCGGGTGATCTCCTTTTTCTCCAAGTCAAACGAATAGATGCGGCTGGGCTTGAAATGGGCGCTGTCCTCAACCACTATCGTATTGTCGCCCTTATCTTTTAGCCTTCTTTCATGTAAAGTTTTGCCCTCATCCGACTTAAAAGCCATTTTTCCCTCCCCAAACCGCTGAATATCGGATATTCCGGTATCGAAGGTATGCACCTTATAGGCTTCACCGCCGTAAACACTCATGCCCCAGAGCGTATTGCCCTCCTTCCGCGAAGAGAGAAAATAGATGGTTCCCCCGTCTATCGAAAATATTGGGCTGTAGTCGGATTCCTCACTACGTGTAAGCTGAATGGTCCTATGGATTCCATCCTCTTTCATATCCAGCCGGGTGAGATACAGATCCGTGACGAACATATCCTTTTCGCTACTGATCCGACTCTTGACCCAGATTACGCTCTGTCCATTTGGGGAGAATTCCAAGCTTGAGACGCTCTCTTGGTTGATGATGTCCTCTACAGTCCAACTGGAGGTATCCTGGGCCAGGAGTACCTGTGAAGGAAGGAGGGCGAAGGTGGCAATTAGAATAAGACACGGGAGTATTCGTTGCTTCATAGGCTTCAAGGCTTATTAGGAAAAAATCGCTTGACATAGCAATCATAATTATTTGGTATTCGTCCCTTATGTTAGATTGACCATATCTCCCAAGGCATCAGGAGGAGATATTAATTCTCCACCAGCGTTTACCTGATCAAAGTACTCATACCAACCGGCCTCGGATACGCTGTCCTCCAACATTTTTACGTGGCCCGGCGTCGGCATTTTCCAGACGGCCAGATAGCGGTGGTCGCTGCGATGGGAGGTATCCTCCTTATTCAAGGCAAAGCCGACGATTTCGATGCCTTCTTTCGTCAGGGTATTAATTTCGGATCCCACCTTGTCAAAATAGGACTGGCGTTCTTCGGTTGAGAGGTCAAGCCAGGCTTGTTTCGCGTTCCATAATTCTACGTATAGTTGCATAATCTTGGATTTATTTTTGGAATTATCTACTTAACACTAAACTGTTGCATCATACCGTGCATAAAATGTGGTTTGCCACTTTGGGCATCTGGAAATGGACAAATCAGAGCATATTCCCCGGGACCAAAATCAACGGTTATATAGTTTATTACTCCGTTATCCATTGGGCTTACTCCATTCAAAAAGATACCCGGAGCGGTGGGCAGAGGCCCCGCTTTACCGGTGATTACTTGTCCAAACCAATTCATCATATCGTCCAGGGTCTTACCTTCCTGTAGCTTAGCCAGGATAAACTCATGGGGTTGGGAGGCAGCGTTTTCAACCTTAATCGTTTTACTACCTGCGGTAATTGTATCAGAGATGCCAAATGAATAGTCATCCATATTCATTACCATATCTGCTTTGGGAGCTTCTGAATTATTACCCGAATCCGTAACGACAAGAGGACGCGTCATGCCTTTCATATAGTGAGGTTCGGCGGCCGGTACGGGTACTCCGCAAACAATAGCATAATTACCCGGAATCAGATCAAGGGTAGCCTCGGATCCTTCTCCGGATATTGGAGCAGAGGGTCCGCCCCAGAGCCTTGCCCAATCGGGATAACCTCCCCTATTTTTATCCATGAATTCTAGTAATTCTTCGTATGTACGTCCGTCGGAAATATGGACCAGGCCGGCATTATGGGGGAACATGCCTTCATTCTTAATGCGAAAGGTAGTTAGTCCTGCAGAAACAGAATCCGGCACATCCAGAAACGTAAAATCAGCGGTCGTGATGGTTACCAGCTGCGGACTTTCGGATCCAGCACCGGTATTACTGCTATTTTTCGAGCTCTCGTTTTTTGAGGAACAGGAAATAAATACTACAGTAAAAAGAGTAATAAATGTTAATAAAATGAAGTTTTTCATATACTTTTTTTTGATTTCTTGGTTAGGTTGATATTTTCTGTCTCACCTTAAATATGATCATTTATCCCATGTATCGAGGTAAGGATGTATACTTATAAAAGATTTTAGTTATTTAGTCACCTCCAACACACCCATCATTCCCCGATCCTCGTGATCCAGAATGTGGCAGTGAAACATCCATTTACCAGGATAGTTATCGTAGCGAACAATAAAGCGGGCGGTCTCGAATCCGGGTACATTTACCGTATCCTCCCATTTCGGCTGGGAGACCGGCTCACCGTTACGGTCAATCACCTGGAATTGAAACCCATGCAGATGGAAGGGGTGATCCATCCCCACAAGATTTCTAATATCCCATATTTCGGTAGCACCAAGATTTGCGGTTTCATCGACTCGGGCCATATCCATGGTTTTGCTATTGATCTTTCCATTGCTCATACGCATCACCCGGGTAGTCGTTACTTCCTTAGTATCCAGCTTTGGGATCAAACGCAACGTTTCGGGTATCTCAACCGGATCAACAGGTGACTCGTCGGTGTAAGTTAGGGTTAGAAGATCCCGCGTTTGTTCCCAGTCGGATGGTCGCCATTGCGGCATATAACGATCGTACGGTAAGGCCTGTAGTACAACTTTACTGCCCGGATTAGCTGTGCCACGGACAAGAATTTCAGCCCGTTCTCCATTCGCCAGTATAATTTCGTCGGTTTTTTCAGGGTGTTTAAAAAGTCCGCCATCACTTCCGACATGTATGAACGTGTGTCCCTCAAGTCCAAGCCGGTAGATCCGGGCGCCGGAAGCGTTGACAATCCGCCAGCGTTGAACCTCGCCGCTACGGATGGGCAGGTCTGGTTTAATCTGGTCATTGACAAACAGAACATTACCCTCGCGCCCGTTCATCTCGTCTATTTTAAATTGGCGGGTCCCTTCCTTAGCAAAGTCGATGTTCCCTTCTTCATCAAATCGGTTGTCCGATAGAATCAGCAGCTTATCTTCCAGCGTATTAGGAAGTGGATCATCGGGATCATGAACAATAATTCCCCCGTACAGGCCCATTCCCACCTGCCAGGCCGTGCGATGGTGCGGATGTGGGTGATACCAATAGGTTCCGGCGGTACCTGGATGAACCCTGAATCGATAGGTATACGACTCTCCGGGTTGAATCGGATGAAACGGGCTCCCATCGGATACGAATGGCAGATGCATGCCATGCCAGTGAATGGTGGTTTCTTCATCCAACTCATTTTGGAAATGAATAATCACGCTGTCGCCTTCTGAGATCTCGAGTAATGGCCCGGGAATTTGCCCATTGTAAGCGTAAACATCTGTTTCAGTACCTGGGATTAAGGAAAGACGCTCGGGTGAGGCTGTAATTTCCACCTCTACGATTCCCGGTTCTGAGGAAATATTTTCCAGTAGCGTGTGACCCGCTAAGGAATGCTGGGCAATGGATGCAGCTGAACAGCAGATCGTCAGAATAGTTGCTAAAAGTAGTTTTTTTAACATGTAGTACGGCTGTTGATAGTTATTCGATAACAATTTCTTTAAAAGCACCGAAACGAGCGGTTGGACCGGACACAAAAAGATAGCGTCCGGGCTG
>JBEPXF010000076.1:0-11271 GCA_041642075.1 Fodinibius sp. | reverse complement strand
GACGCTCTTCCGATCTTACAAAAAATTAACACCAAGACTTCATGGCAGAAAATAAGCTACAAAAACCTCAACATTCTTCTGACGAAGAAGACGATGATCGTAAACCGGATATTATAAGCCGGTACCGTCCCGGGCATATAATTGATCACGAAAGGAAGGGGCAAAAGTTCACCTTCCACACCGAAAACAGGGTTAAGCTTCAAATTCAAATACATACCCCTGATATCATACAGCTCCGATATTTTTTGGAGGGCGACGTACAGTCCGACTTCTCATATGCCATTGATCCCGACTTTCAGTCGGAAGAAGTAGATATCTCATTTATTGAAGAAGACCGGCTTTTTGAGATTTCAACACCAACGCTCAGCTGTATCATCACCAAAAAAAATATGCTGGTTCATTTCTTCGATGCAGAAGGAAATATGATTTGCGAGGATGAACATGGTTTCTATCGCCGTGAAAGCCTGATGAAAGGAATCAGTGAAATAAAGGTAACCAAGAAAGCACCTAAGGAGGATCGCTATTATGGGCTGGGAGATAAAGCGTATGCACAAAACCTCCGCGGAAGAGCTTTTGAAAACTGGAATACCGATGCTTATGCCTATGAGCGAGGCGAAGATCCCTTATATAGGAGCATCCCTTTTTATGCAGGATTACATCAGGATCGGGCCTATGGTATCTTTTTAGACAATACCTACCGTACGCGGTTCAGCTTTGATCGCAAGGAAAATAGTATCAGTAGTTTTTCGGCAGCGGGCGGGGTCATGAACTATTATTTCATTAATGGTCCTACCCTCACCGAAGTAAGTGAACGCTTTACACGACTAACCGGAAAACCAGAAATGCCACCGATGTGGGCTTTAGGCTATCATCAGTGCCGGTGGAGTTATTATCCCGAATCACGAGTGCGGCACCTTGCCTCCACTTTCCGCAAGAAGCAGATTCCCTGCGATGCTCTCTATCTTGATATAGATTACATGGATGAATACCGGGTGTTTACCTGGAATAATGAACTGTTTCCCAATCCGGCTGAAATGATCAGAGATCTTAAAGAACAGGGCTTTAAGACTATTGTTATGATTGATCCGGGTGTTAAAGTGGATGATGATTACCCCGTATATACAGAGGGACGGGATAATAGATATTTTTGCACACGTCCCGATGGCGAAATGATCATTGCACCAGTCTGGCCTTCGAAATGTGCCTTTCCGGATTTCACTCATCCGGATGTCCGTGACTGGTGGGGAGACCTATATGAAGATCTGATGCAGGAGAAACTTGTTAGTGGTATCTGGAATGACATGAACGAACCCGCCGTATTTGAGATAGAGGCTAAAACCTTCCCCGAGCATGTACGGCATCATTTTGACGGCCATCCCTGCAGCCATAAAAAGGCACATAATATCTACGGGATGCAGATGGCTCGCGCCTCACTGGAAGGGATAAAAAAACATAATCCTGACAAACGACCTTTCCTACTCACCCGGGCCAACTTTGCAGGTGGACAGCGATATGCCGCCCTCTGGACCGGTGATAATATTGCCACTTGGGACCATTTAAAATTAGCAAATGAACAATCTCAGCGATTAAGTATTTCAGGCTACTCTTTTGTTGGGTCAGACGTAGGAGGCTTTGTTGAAAACCCCTCTCCCGAGCTTTTCAGTCGCTGGCTGCAGCTGGCCATTTTCCATCCCCTTTTCCGTAATCACACCATGGGTTATAATGTGGATGGAGCGGCAGCTGTAAAGAAAGAAGAAGTTGAACTCCGAAAGGCCCAGTCAGATCTGGACCAGGAACCCTGGGTGTTCGGGGAGAGATTCACCGATATCAACCGTTCCATTATTGAACTTCGATATCGACTTCTCCACTATCTCTATACCGCCTTTTTTAACTACGTTCAGCACGGAACGCCTATCATCCGTCCTCTTGGATTTTATGATCAAACGGATGAAAAAGCGCTCGAAGAAAACGATGCTTTTATGTTTGGCGACCACATCCTAGTCTCCCCGGTACTTGAGAAGGGAGCCGAAGAAGTGGAAACTTACCTTCCTAAAGGGATATGGTATGATTTTCGGTCCGGTGAATGCCTGAAAGGAAAACAAACCCATAAAATAGACGCCCCCCCAAGCGAAATTCCGTTCTTTGTGAGAGCAGGTACTGTGCTTCCCTTGCGCGAGGTCATGCAGTATACACAGGAGCGGGATCCCAAATTGTTAGAACTCAATGTATATGCCGGTACCTCATCAAATGAAGCGGGACAACTTTATGAGGACGCCGAAGAAGGTTATAATTATAAAAAAGGAGATTATCGGCTTACGAGTTATAACATCGAAAACAGTGAAAATAACTTAACAATCACTGCCAGCCGCGAAGGAAAGTTCAAACCAAAATATGATACCGTACTGCTCAATATTATCGGACTATCATTTGAGCCTGACTCTCTTACGATTGATGGAAAGACCCAACCACTTAAAAAACATAACAGCAGATATACCGTTCAGGCTACGCCTGACTTCAATGAAGTTATCCTTTCCGGGTAAAATTAGTAATATCTATATAGCTTTACTGTACATCCAAAGTGCGGTAAAGCTTATATAAATATTGATCATTGTTCGTATTTTCTTATTTCTTTTACAATACGTTCTGCTGTTCGACCATCCCAATAAAGTGGCTTAGCCTCTCTATAAGCGTCATCAGAAACTTCATCGTCCAAATATTGAGATATCTGATTAAGAATATCATCTTTTTTGGTACCAACCAAGGTATTGGTTCCCTCGGTAATGGTTATGGGACGTTCCGTATTTTCCCGCGCCGTAAAACAGGGAACTCCCAAAGCTGTAGTTTCCTCCTGTATGCCGCCGGAATCGGTCAATACAAAACGGGCGCAATCCATCAGCTTCACATTATCCAGATAGCCAACCGGCTCTAGTAAATGTAAATTTGTAATCTTTTCAAGACGCCTCCACAAACCAAACTCTTTAGACCTGTTCCGCGAACGCGGATGTACCGGCCATACCATTGGTAGATCTTTTGCGCTCTGTTCCAGAATTTCTACAAAACTGCTGAGAGTCTCCTGCTGATCCACATTTGATGGACGATGAAGCGTCACCAAACCATAGTCCTTTTCTGTAACGCCCAAATCATCTAAAATCGAAGATTCACCGGATCGTTTGCGCATATTGAACAGCGTATCAATCATAATATTTCCCACAAACCTGATTTTTCTCTCGGGAATTCCTTCCTTGACCAAATTCATATTCCCGTCAATAGAGGGAGTCAGCAGTAAATCTGCGATACTGTCGGTAAGCACGCGATTAATTTCCTCGGGCATATCCCGGTCATAGCTTCGAAGTCCGGCTTCTACATGTGCCACTTTTACCCCTATCTTATTAGCTACAATAGTACAAGCCATAGTAGGATTTACATCTCCCACCACAACGACCCAGTCGGGCTGCTCCTTTCGTAATACCTTTTCAAAGGCTATCATCACTTTGGCCGTCTGTTCAGCGTGGCTCCCACTACCCACTCCCAGATGATGATCAGGGGCCGGTATACCTAATTCATCAAAAAATATTTTGGACATCTCATAATCATAATGTTGTCCTGTATGTAACAACTGTGCCTCTATATCATCATATTGTTTATATGCTTCAAGTAGTGGTGCTACCTTCATAAAGTTTGGCCGGGCGCTGGCCACGTTAATAATTTTCATCCGTTTATAAAATACCTTAGTTCTCTGTTAATGAGTTTTCGTAATGCCAACCGATAATAACCATTTTTTATGGATCTTTGAAAAACACCGGAATTTAATTTTCTGCAAACTTTCGAATCCTGTTTCAATACAGCTGGAATCCCCCTATTTTTTTAACCTGAACATTAACTTGTCAAAAATCATTATACTTAATCGTACGTTATACACTGACAAAGAAATGTATTACTAAAAACCAGTTTGCTATTGTTACTAATTTTAAATTAGCAAAAAGGATAAAGACCGCTTAACTTTCTGATACTTATTAACTTTAGCCCTAATTAAACTGTGCAGAAGTACAAAAAATTCTGGCGCATTTTTACCAAGTTATTAAAGAAGATAGATATTTTCTTCAATGCTTCCGCTATTACTTTTAATCTTTTTCTCTGTGCTATTCCCTTCACCCTGCTGATGATCTCTATTATCGGCTTTGTTCTATCCTATGATGCTGCCTTTAATGAGATACTCCGTTACGGTCGTGAACTTTTCCCAAATTTTGCCTATGAATCTGAATCGGGAGATGTATACCGGGGAGCCGTTACGCTGGAAGCTTTGCTTGATCCCCTGATCGGTGCTCGTCGTATTTTCGGTATTGTAGGTATTATTATCCTTGCATTCTTTTCGCAGGGCCTGTTTCATACGCTTAAACACGTAGTTTTTGACATTTTTGATATTGAGGATCGACGCCACCCAATCCTGGAAATGGTTTATAACTTTTTCACCTTTGGACTGGTAGGAGGAGTATTTCTATTCTTTAGCCTCATTATTTCACTTATATCTTTGGTTTCCATAAATCAATTTGCTGTACCCTTTACCGAGATAATCATTGAATTAAGCTGGATTTATGAACTTCTTAACAGGGTTGTGCCCTTACTATTTACCTTTCTGCTATTTTATATCATCTTTCGCTACATTACCGAAAAGCGAATGCAACCCAGGGTAGCACTCCTGGCTTCTTTTATATATACCGTACTTTTTGAACTTGCTAAGCTGGGTATTGGATGGTATCTCGGATATGCGCTGCACGCCTATCGCTACTACTATCAGGGATATACTATTTTGGTAATTGTGGGTGTCTGGGCTTTCTATTCCGCAATACTTTTTATATTCAGTACTATTGTAGCACGAGCATATCAGCAGGCCTTCGTAGAAGAAAATCCCATCCCCAAAAATCCATATACTGTGATCTCTTAGTTTTCTATGTCGTACCCTAAGCTTCCACTTTCTTTTTTCCGGCAAGAAGATGTTTTACACATCAGTAAAGAGCTTATAGGCAAGGTACTCTGTACCAACATTAATAATTCATTTACCGCAGGTATCATCACCGAAACAGAAGCCTATTCTGGTACAAACGACCGGGCATCACATGCATATGGCAGACGGCGTACTGACCGTACGGAAACCATGTATCAATCCGGGGGTATAGCCTACATTTATCTCTGTTATGGAATCCATCATCTTTTTAATGTTGTTACCAATAAAAAAGGGGAAGCAGATGCCGTACTCATTCGTGGCATTGAACCTGTGGAAGGTATCGAAACCATGTTAAAAAGAAGAAACTTTGATACCCTAAAACCCGCTCTTACTGCCGGACCCGGACGACTTAGCCAAGCCTTGGGAATTACGACCGAATACGACGCCGAGCTGTTAAATGAGCAAACATTCTGGATTGAAAACCGAAATAATGTTATTAATCCTAAACAAATTAATTCAGGACCACGTATTGGGGTTGACTATGCCGGGAAAGATGCCCAACTGCCTTGGCGTTTCTTCCTGAAAGATAGCCCCTGGATAAGCTGAAAATAGAAAAGCCCGTCTGGAAAACGGGCTTTTCAAAGTTACGGTTACCTAACACATTAAATTACTGCATATTACCGTTTCCTTCGATATCGGCAATCTCCTGAAAACGCTGCATTACTTCAGGATTGGTACGAACGGCCTGCATTAACTGCTGGAAACGCTGTGGCTCCAATCCGTTATCCTGGATAATGGTTACCATTTCCTGTTGAGCCTCTTGCTGCATTTGCATCAGCTGTGGTTGAATTTCTTCCATAGTTGCCTGCTCTTCATCCGTAATATCTGCAGAATCAGCAGATTGTGGATTACGTCTGCTCATCATAATCTCTTGGAAACGCTCCATTTCCATATTATTATCACCAAGAAGACTATCAACCTGGTCTCTCATTTCTTCCTGAACTTTTTGAGACTCTTCTGAGACTTGTGCGAACTGCTCAAGCTCTTCATCTGTGATGCTATCCGGATCTATCTGCTGTTGCTGTTGCTGCTGCTGTTGTTGCTGTTGGACCTGGGCAACCGCAGAACCGGCTATAAGTAACATCCCAAGCAATAAAGGCAAAATGTTTTTGAAAAACTTCATAAAATGTGATCTGAATTTAAGATTAATATACTCTTATCTAGTAAGTTCGACCAATATATTGATTATTTGTTCCGATATAAAACGGCAATATCCATCTAATACCACTGTCAAAGAGTTAGAACAAAGAATTAGACTATTCAACGCAAGAGAAAAGAAATCATTGCCGACGGTCTTAAAAAATTAATTTAACATTAAAGGAACGTTTCTAATACCAATATGATTTAACCCATCTATATTTACTAACCAATCCAAAACAACTAAATCTAATGAATACTTATAAAAAACTTTTTTCAACTATACTTGTGTTCCTTTTTATAATAACAGCAAGTGGCTTTACTATTCTCAATGATAGCACCGCAGTCAATGCTACAGAATGGAAAATTGACAAAGCACACAGTAATATTTCATTTGAAGTAACCCACTTTTTTACGGCAGTTCCAGGGAAATTCAATGATTACTCTTCAGAAATATACTTTGATCCGGAAAACCTTGATGAGAGTAGCATCTCAGTAGATATCAAGGTTAATAGTATTGATACTGATAATGAAAAACGCGACGGACATTTACAGTCCGATGATTTTTTTAATGCTGCTGAATACCCCAGCATAACCTTTGAAAGTAATGAGATTATTTCTAAGGGCGACAACAATTTTGTCGCTAAAGGTACGCTTACCATAAAAGAGACCTCTGCCGACTTTGAAATTCCTTTTACACTGTTGGGCGTACAGGATCATCCCATGCAGGAGAACACTATGGTTGCTGGTATGGAATCTCTATTTACTCTGGACCGTACCGATTATGGTGTAGGAGTAGATGACTGGGCCGCTACCACTGTAGTTGGAGACGAAGTAAGTGTAAAACTTGCCCTGGAGCTTAACGCTTCGAACTAATACTGATACTACTATTACTATTTTGATAAAAAGCAGTCTGTTCTCTGTTCGAGATGGGCTGCTTTTTTTATTTTTTGGATACATTCTTATTTATAACGAGTATCGATACCTGTACACTCACTTTATCAAAGCTCAAAAAATATGCGCATTGTATCCCTTCTTCCCAGTATTACTGAAATTGTTGCCTCATTGGGAAGACAACACCAACTAGTAGGACGCTCTCATGAATGTGATTTTCCGAAAGAAATTAATACCCTGCCTTCCTGTACGGAACCAAAATTTGATCCCGATGGTACCAGCTATGAGTTAAACGAACGGATAGAAGCTATTCTGCGGGAAGGCCTTTCAGTATATCGTGTAGATGCAGATCGGCTTCGAAATCTCAATCCTGACATTATTCTAACACAGAATCACTGTGAAGTCTGCGCTACTTCTCTGGGGGAAGTTAAAGAAGCCGTTCGATCTTCTTTGGATACTGATGTCGAAATTATTTCGGTATCACCTAATGACCTCAGTTCTGTTGTCTCCTCCATCCGTACAATCGCCACGGCTATTAATGCAGAAATGGAAGGAAAAAAACTGGTAGCTGATATGAAAAAGAAACTAGAATACATTCAACAGCAAACCCTGCCCCTTCATCCTCCCGAGGTACTTTGCCTGGAATGGTTGGATCCTCTTATGTCTGCTGGCAACTGGATGCCGGAATTAGTTCAGCTTGCAGGAGGCCAACCGGTACTGGCTAAGGCAGGAGAACATTCTTCATGGCTGAAGTGGAAAAAAATCCAGCAATCTGATCCGGAAATCATTACTGTCACTCCCTGTGGATACAGTATTTCAAAAACCCTATCGGAATGGGAGATTCTCACCAACCAGCCGGGCTGGGAACAACTCAAGGCCGTTCAAAATCACCAGGTATACGTTATGGATGGAAATCATTACTTCAACCGACCCGGTCCCCGTCTGGTCGATTCGACTCGTATATTAGCCGAAATAATCCATCCTTCCATTTTTCGCAAAAATGCCGACCATCCGGGCTGGATTAATGTATATAATTATCAATTCCAGCAGAACTTAAATTCAAGTTTTCATGCCTAAAAAAGTGATTATAACCGGGGCAACCTCCGGCATCGGCAGGGCCCTCGCCATTGAGATGCATCGTAAAGGCTACACAGTGGGTGCCACTGGCCGACGGATCAAACGCCTCGAGACTCTCAAGGAAAAACTAGGCGACCGCCTTTTCATTCAACAAATGGACGTCACAAACCTTGATGATTCGATAAATCAACTCAACGAATTGGCAGGCCGTATGGGCGGGCTGGATATTATTGTACTCAATGCCGGCATCTCTAATTTTAAAGAAGGTGATGGACGTGAAACCGATCTCAAGGTTATTGATATAAACATACGTGGCTTTGCAAACCTGGCCGCCCACTGCTTCAATCTATTTGAAAAAAAAGGGCATGGCCAAATTGTAGGGGTGTCATCTGTTGCCTCACTTTTCGGATGGGGACAGTCTACTTCCTACAACGCTTCCAAAGCATTTGTGAATACCTACCTTCAGGGATATCGTCAAAAGGCCAATCACACCGATAGCGATATTAGTGTAACTAATTTAATTCCCGGATTTGTAGAGTCAGAAATAACTAAGGGAAGAGAAGGACTGTTCTGGGTAGCAACGGCAGAAAAGGCAGCGCGGCAAATGCGACACACCATTGAATCTCGCAGAAATGCAGCTTATATCACCCGCCGATGGCGACTTATTGGCTGGCTTATTAAATTATCGCCTCAGTGGATTTGGAATCGAATGTAATGTAGTAAAACTCTATAATCAGATTTTTTATACCTATTAAATTAACCTCATTCAATGTCCAAAGTTTCTGCAGGCATTCTGCTTTTTCGCAAAAAACCAAATCTGAAATTACTACTGGCTCATCCCGGTGGCCCTCTCTGGTGGGATGAAGAGGAAGGAATCTGGTTAGTCCCCACTGGCCAGGTCTCAAATAGTCAAGAACCTCTTGAAGCGGCACGCACTCAATTCCAAACTATCTTTGGCTTTATTCCGGAAGGTAACTACCTGGAATTAGGCACCACAGAGACTTCCGATAGAGACCAAACTCACATGTGGGCAACAGAGTATCAAATTCCGGATGACTTCATTTTTGAACCCGAACTATTTGAAATGGAATGGCCACCGGATTCAGGACAAAAAGAAGCCTTTCCCATCATTAATCGCATTGAATACTTCGGAGCTTTTGAGGCCCGGCAAAAGTTAGTTCCTGAACAACGGATATTTATCGGTAGACTTATTGATAAATGCACTAAAAAAGAACGTTAAGTTCGCAAATAGAGTTGTTAGAATTACAATCAGTTGACTGTAAATTTTTTAATCTAAAACAGAATAGTATTATGGCTGGAAAAAAATTATTAATGATTGTAGGCGATTTTGGTGAAGATTACGAAATAATGGTCCCGTTTCAGGCGCTTCAGATGGTTGGTCATACCGTGCATGCCGTCTGTCCGGGAAAAGCGGAAGGAGATTCAGTCAAAACTGCCATCCATGACTTTGAAGGAGACCAAACCTACTCGGAAAAGCCGGGGCATAATTTCGCCCTTAATGCCACTTTTGATGAAATAGATCCCGAAGACTATGATGCATTGGTTCTGCCAGGTGGACGCGCACCGGAATACCTTCGGCGGGAGGAAGGGGTAATTGAGATGATCAATCATTTTGTTAAAACCGATAAACCTATTGCAGCCCTGTGTCATGGACTTCAGCTTCTTTCTGCTGCCAACGCTGTTGAAGGCAAAACACTTACTGCTTACCCTGCTTGTGGTCCTGAAATGGAAGCGGCTGGTGCAAACTACAAAGACGTTGCCGTAACCGATGTGGTTGTGGATGGCAATCTGGTCACTTCACCTGCATGGCCAGGACATCCCAAGTGGCTTGCGGCCTTTTTAAAAGTGTTGGGTACCGACATTTCCCTTTAATGTAATCAATCGTTTTATGTACATTGCGGCGAAGCGGTTAAGCCGCTTCGCCTTTATTATTAATAATTGACAAAAGCCATTTCATCAGATACATTAACTTACTTTAACAACCATAGACGGCAGCCGCATTAGATGATACGAACCCAAAGACAAAAACAACTGCGAAATATCGGACTCCTAATCTTACGACTTGGACTCGGTCTCATGTTTATATTGCATGGATATCCCAAGATCTTTGGAGGACCGGAAATGTGGACGGAAATAGGGACTTCCATGCAGTATCTAGGCATCGATTTTGCCCCGATGTTTTTTGGTTTTATGGCAGGTATAACTGAATTTTTCGGAGGTATATTTCTTTTACTGGGTTTATTTTTTCGACCGAGTGTGATTCTTCTTATTGTTGTTATGGTAGTTGCAACAGCTACCCATATTGGCTCCGGAGACCCTTTCTCCACCTATTCCCACAGCATTGAGCTTGGCATCGTATTTATAAGTCTTCTCTTTATCGGTCCCGGTAAATATAATCTTGATAAGAAACTGGAAAAAAGGCGGCGCCGATATTAATTTATAGCCTTAATATCAATACATTTCCCTTCTGTTTATTCCCTCTGATAAAGAGGACCTTTCTTTGTATCTTTGGTATTAGCTAAAAAATGACTATTTAATTTACTTCAGCCAAAAGAAACGATTAATATGCATGATATTGTACTCATCCCCGGAGATGGAATAGGACCGGAGATAACCAAAGCTGTTACCACTATATTCGATAAAGTAAATGCGCCCATAAACTGGATTCGTTGTTCTGCGGGGCTCACGGCTCACGAGGAGCAGGGAAATCCCCTGCCTGAAGATACGCTGGAAGCTATAGACAACTATCGTATTGCCCTTAAAGGTCCACTAACCACTCCAGTAGGTGCAGGATTCCGCTCTGTAAATGTAGCCCTACGCAAGAAATTCAAGCTTCACAGCAATATACGTCCGGCCAAAACCCTCCCTTACATTAAAAGTCGTTTCGATGATGTCGACCTGGTGATGTTCCGGGAAAATACTGAAGGGCTATATATCGGAAAAGAAAAGTGGATCAAGGAAGATAGTCACGCCGAGAGTATAGCAGTTGTTACGCGTGAAGCCAGTCAGAAAATAATCCGCTCTGCTTTTGAATACGTCAAGAAAAATAATCGTAATAAAGTAACCCTCGTTCATAAAGCCAATATTCTGAAATTTACTTCCGGACTCTTTATGGAAGTAGGTGAAGAAATCGCTGGAGA
>JBEPXF010000075.1:0-11391 GCA_041642075.1 Fodinibius sp. | reverse complement strand
ACATGGACTTTTCCAGGTTCGCACTTTTTTATTTCAGTCCATTCTGCTTCTAACTTTTTATCAGCTATAAAGTTGATTTCAATATCCCCAGTATTATCATTGTCCACGTGAGAAATCAATGACTGTATTACTGTTTTCATCAGATCTTCTTGCACTCTGCTGTCAGACTCGTCCCACAATTTTATAAACTCATTGAGAATCGTTTTATAGGTATCATCATCTACCACTTTCCGGTTTTCAAGAGCTTCTTTTCGATTCTTACAATACTCCAACTCATCTTCAATGCGTTCCTGCTCAAGTTTTAAATCATCTAGCTGCTCTTGGTATAGATCGGATGATGGCCCATCAGGATTTTTAGTGAGAAGTTTAAGCGTATTGCTGATGTCTTTTTTGACTGTTTTTATATTTTCTGTTAGTCGGTTGGTTTTACGCTCAGCAGATTCCAATTCTGTCTTACTTTCAAATGTAGCTCTCTTTTTCATGGCTTGTAGAAGTTCAGGCTCTGAAAGCAGGAACTTCACACAGTGCATAACAAACTCATCCAATGATGAAACTGATAAATCCTTAGGAGCATGTTCATCAGTTTTGCCTTCATTATTTTTCTTTAGGCATTTGTAATAATGGTATTTCTTACCCACTGAATTTGTTGTACTGGTGATGGTGAAAGAGCCGTCACAAAAACCACATCCGACAAGATCTTTCAATATTGCTGGACTTTCACTGGTAGTGTGTGTTTTTGCTTGAGCAGTATTTTCATTAATTATATCCTGAGCTTTGTCAAAGGTCTCCTCATCAATGATAGCCTCATGGATACCATCATATGACTCTCCATCATGCTCGATTTCACCAAGGTAGAAGCCTACAGTCTGTGCTGTTGTAAATTCAATCCAATTTTTAGTCTACTATTTGGCATCAAGAAATTAAAACAAGCAAGAAAGGGTGAGCTTGTAGGGAACCAAAAATTAAATCTGAGTTTATGTTCATTTCTATAGAAAATACCGACTTATTAGAAGAACGATTGCCACTATTATAATTATGCCCAAAACTTTTTGCATTGTCTGGGGTGAGAATTTTTGTGTCCCAAGATAAACGCCGACTGTTCCCCCTATTGTTACAGCAACGATGGCGGACAACGAGAAAGATTGAGTCAACAATTCAGAAAGGAATAAAGTAATAAAATGAATGCTAACTATTTTTGATAGCCCTATAACCTAGTCTTATACATACGATTCAAATACTATTCATTGCCAGCATATTATTCAAAAATGTAGATAAAATAATTAAACCCCATCATTTCGCAATATTATGTGTATAGCTAAGCATAGGTCTAATACACATAATGTATATGCATAATATAGTTTATTTGTAAGTATTGGAGCAGGGAATGGTCTTACCAATCACAGCATGTAGGAATACTTAATTATGATTATCAAACAGATTATCAATTATCTGCAGGGGCGGTTACGAATCTTAAAAAAAATATTAGAAAATAAATTCAGAGGGACGAACCGGGGGGGTACTTTTATGGTAAGGGCTGTTGAAAAAAATAAAAAATGTTATTGCTTGCAGACCCTAATTAAATAAAAGTGGGAGCTATTCTGAGAGAATCCTTAAGATTTGAGTTAACTTCGCTTGATTAACGAACTCGGTCGCAAGCTGAAGGTTTGAACCAAGGGTTTATTGAAATGAAGTATACTGAAATACGGGTAAGAACTGTCTGAGCCGTAGAAACCGAGATCCGAAAACCCGGTATTATCTAATAAGATGTAGATGATATTTGGCGATCGACTGCCACTGGACTTAACCCGTAACCCTAAAAAATAAACAAACCGGACAGAGTTTAGTTTACACTACCGATGAGACAGAAGTTGTTAAACGAATTAAAAAAAATGAATATGCCAAAGGAGGATATTCATTACGAAGCTTTTGATTTCTTTTAGTTTGAGTATCAGATTATCTATTTTGGGATTCTATATATTGACTATTCCACGATATCATTGAACTTTTACTAATCATTATGCAAAGAGCCGATAACTCCAATATTGTACGCATCGCCTCCTTCTTATTGGTGGGAGTATTGTCAGTATATATTATGGTGCAAGCCCAGCTGATATTGCTTCCTATGTCATGGGCGCTGTTTATTGCATTGCTTATTTTACCGATAACGCAATGGCTGGAAAAGAAGAAAATTCCCCGTCCCGCAGCGATAATCTCTGTGCTGGTTATAGTAACTGCTTTAATAGGTCTTGTACTGTATATCCTTTCTTTTCAGATTGTGGGTTTATTGAGAGATGCCCCTACAGTTACCAACAAAATAAATGACTGGATTTTATCACTCCAGGAGATAGGTGAGAAAGCCTTCGGTGTTACAAATGAAGCGATAGCTCAGCAGATATCCAATTCGCTGTCTGGTATTATTAACACCTCATTGGGTATGTTGCAAAATTCCCTTTTTTCGGCATTTCAAACTATAACTTTGATCAGTGTTATTCCCCTGTACATTTTCTTTATGCTTTATTACAGAGATCTTTTTTATAAGGGTTTCCTTAGGTTGGCTAAAAGTTATCGGACAAAAGCAACTGATATCATAAGCAAAGTAAATAACGTGGTTCAGCAATACATGGCGGGATTGATGGGCGTTATCGTAATAATTGGAGTTCTTTTTTATATAACTTTAACGCTGCTGGGGATTAATTACGCATTATTCTTTGCGGTTCTATTTGCTGTTTTTAGTCTCGTCCCTTATATCGGTGTAATTGTCGCTTCACTTGCTGTTATTCTATATACCATTGCTACTACGGATTCGCTGTTTTACCCTATTGCCGTGCTTGTTGCTCTTTGGTTTATCCAACTAGTAGAAAATAATTTAATAACTCCTTATATCTTGGGATCGCAGGTTAGATTAAATCCTATGGCAGCACTCATTGCTATATTTGCAGGTGGAAGCATCTGGGGGGTATCGGGAATGATTTTATTTATTCCTCTTCTGGGGGCTTTAAAGGTAGTATTTGCTGAAATTGATGAATGGAAACCCGTTGCATTGCTCTTGGGTGACTATCGGACACAACAAGAGATGGATGAGGAAAAACCATCGGAAGAGTTATAAGTATTATTTTCTCAATTTGAGTACATTAATAAATAATTGTTAGAGAAAGGGGAGAAGGCTGACCACTCCAGCTAAAGATACCAAGAGAATAATCCAGATTAGTACCTTGCTTTTTTGAAAGCCCGCCCAGGAAATAAAAAGTCCTGCTTTGACTAACGTGTTGGAAATAATTGATATTACGATTCCGGTTAAGCGCTTAACTACATGAAATGGAAAAAATATCTGATCCTTCTTCACCCTCTAAACCAATATTAGCTTCAACAAAATAGCATAATTTTCAGGATTTTCAGGCAATTGCCATCCTCAAGTTCTATAATCAAAAGATATTTTAGTTCTGTTTTCATCATGAAGGCTAACGATCTCGCGCATAACCGTCGCAGATAAATTTTTTAAAGGCTACTGATTTCAACTATCATTGGCAAGGAACTAAGTCAAAGACGCGGCTGCGTCCGCCGTTCATTTGCTTGTTCGGCTGAGGCATTTATATTTGGAATAATAACACCACAATCTTTTCGACAGAGAAGTAAAGTGAAAGAATAATCAGTAGTTATATCAAAACTACTTAAATGAAACTTACCACGACTTGAACGAATCTATTTTATTATGGCTGATAAACAGGACTTAGACTTTACGTACAGTACTATTGACAAAATTTTCCGGCTTAGTATAGGTGAAATGGCTGATTTTAGTGGAGCCATGTATAATGGAGATTTCTCGATGACTCTTGAGGAGGCTCAAGAAGAAAAGCACCGGTTTATTGTTGAAAATTTGAACATAACCTCGGACAGCCGGGTATTGGATATGGGATGCGGCTGGGGACCACTGGTCTCGTACATATCCCAACAGGTTGGAGCAGAGTGTATCGGTCTTACACTGTCCGATGGGCAGGCAAAGGCCTGCCGGAACAACGGGTTGGAAGTATATATTAAAAATTGCCTGGAAGTGAAACCGGAAGATTACGGCACCTTTGATGCCGTAGCCTCCCTGGGTGCATTTGAACATTTTTGTTCAGTTGAGGAATATAAGGCTGGCAAGCAGGAAGAGGTCTACCGAGGTTTTTTCAAGACGGTGCATGACCTTTTACCACACGGAGGACGATTGTATTTGCAAACAATGGTCTTCAGTAAAAACATGATCGATTATGAAGATATAGATATTAATGCTGACAAGGATTCGACTGCTTACATTCTGGCGCTTATGGAAAAACAGTTTCCGGGATCCTGGCTGCCGTATGGATCTGAGATGGTAATTGAGAATGCTGCTCCTTTCTTTAATCTCATCAGCAAGAGCAGCGGACGGCTGGATTATATTGAAACTATTAGCGAGTGGGAAAAGAGATACCGGTCATTTAGCCTGAAGAAGTACGCCTATTTCCTGTCCCTGCTTCCCAAATATCTTACGGATAGCAATATCAGGGCTCTCTTAACTACCAGCCCGAACAAGATCTGTTTTGAACGTGAAATTTTCGATCACTACCGGATGGTATTTGAAAAGGCACCTGCCACGGACTGAGATATATTATATGCCGAAGGCCTAACGATCCTGCGCGTAACCGGCAGGCACCGGAGTGTTGAACTGTTTAGAAAAGAAAGAGTAATTATAAAACGATTAATGGGCATGAATTGGCGAGGCCTGTCCACTCATACGACGGTCTTATAGCTAGTGGGACTCTTTAATCAGGGATTCCTTTTCCTGCTTTGCGTATTGCTTGATCTGGTGCTCACGCTGGCATGCCTGGGAGCGATCGGGGTGCTCTTCGACAAATACGAGGGCTTTCTGTTTGGGGGAATCGAGCAAATGGCCCGAAGCGTAATGCTTCCGGAGTATGAGGTTCCGAAAAACCAACGGATCTGCATGGTCTTCGGCAACGAAGTGACGGGACTGGATGAGGACCTGTTGACTCATATTGATGATTTTGTGGAAATTCCGCAATATGGACACAAGCACTCTTTAAATGTGTCCGTTACCGTGGGAGTGGCGCTGTATGTTTTTCTGGAGAAATACTGGTGAAAAAGTGAGAAGTAAAAGTTTATATTAGATAATATAAAGCAAAAAGTTCAAAGTAACTGAGGTGAGGGAGCAGATGTTGTTTTTTTACCATTGAATTTTGAATTGGGACAATCAGATTTCTACGGCAGATAATCTAACGCGTTTGAAGGATATGCCATATCCATAAGTGAAAAAGAAAGTCTTCTTTGAATCTAACTTAAATTTCAAGTTTGAGTCAAGTGTAAGATAAGTTGTTTAATTAACAAATTTTTTGGGAAATATATAAGACATATTGAGACCCACATAATTATACCGGTAAATGCTGCTTGTAGAAAGCGCGCCCTGGAGCGACAGTTGCCAGTATTCAGTAATGCGGGCAGACAGACGGGCATTTCCCGAGTAAAAGGTTCCATCGTATATATTGTGTTTAGCCATAAATGATATTCTCGTGGAAAAGCCGGGATCATACAATTTATTTTTGTAGCTATATTCAATGCCTCCTCCCTTGGTGAGAATCTTATCTGGTGTATAGTAGGGCATGGCAAAAATAAATTTTTCGGTCGCGTCAGCATAAGACAAATCAGCCAGTGGTCGCAATTGGCTTAATCGGGTGGAAAAAGGCATTTTCCAATAAAGTCGAAACAGCCCCTCATATGCCAACACATTATTGCTGTACCATTTACCGCTAAGCGACAGCGTGCTCTGCACTCCATTATTGTTAAGCCAGTAATCATCTCTGTAGATCTCTGCGCGTATTTGATTCATGTTTAGCTGAATACTCCGGTTGGTAAAAACAGGCTCAAATTGAATTTTAGTCGATGTATAGGAGGATGGTCTCGAAAACAAAATACCAGCGCTTAATTCGGGGCGTGTTTTCTGATTATCAAAGTAGGTGCCTCCCGATATAAATAATTGTGTCGCCTGCCCCCCGAAACCTTGAGTATACCTATAGTTTAAATGATGTAATTGATGCAAATCATTGTTCTCAAGTATATTAGAAGATACAACCCCTTCTTCAACGGTAAAGCGATAAGTGGCTCCCGACCGGTCTCCCCATTGGGTATAAATGCCCAGCGTCGCTTTTTCGTTTTCATAATTATCGGTAGCAAAGGAATTGCTGGTCCCTATTTCAAATCCTTCATTCCGCCGGTAGGTAGAATTCAAATTGGCCTTCAGGCTGTCATGGAAAAAACTGGGATAGGTATTATAAAACTGTTTCTTCTGTTCGAAATCCATATACCCAATTTCAGAATAAACAAGCTTTTTTGTCTGTGGTTGTGCCTTGTCCTGTTCAAACAAGGGATAAATAGTCTCATATCCTTCCTCGGTGAAATGTTCAAATATCAGCTTAAGCCCGATATAAGCCCGAAGAGAATCATTTGCGGGTTGTTCTTTCATGTAGATTTCTGACCTGGTAATAAAATCGTGGTATCTTTTTTGCTGAAGCAGCCATTCCAGTTCGGTAACCTTGGGTATCTGATCTGTTTTCTGGGCCCACATAAGGGCCCTGGTTATTTTCCCTTCATTGGCATAGAGGTAGGCGATATTATCGGCCAGCGGCTGTAACTGGATCGAGGCTTCATCAGGAAATTCCCGGAGCCATTCTAATGTATTTTGAGGTTCCTCATAAGCTATTGAATTATCCAGGGCAAATTGGTAGAGCGTATCGGAGCGAGGATGGAGATCAATCAGACGTTTAATATAGTGCTTCCGCTCCGGCCACGACTCATTTGAATAATGCAGATATACCATATGCCGCAGCAGCGACTCATTTTCAGGTTTGAGGACCAACTCTCTTTCTGCCCATATTTTTTGGAAATCCAAACTGGGAGCACCATATTGTTCAACCATTATATTTTTAAGTGTAATGATCGATTGATCGTGGAACATTGTCCAAAGTTGTTCCAGAAAAGAAAAGGCCCTGTCTAATTGTCCCCTCCAGCCATAAAATTGAAACAATTGCTGGATATCCGGGGTACTCCACTTAGACTGATGTATTATCCGTCTTTCGAGGACAGATATAGCGGTTTCGAGACTGTCAAATTCAACTGCCAATGCAATCACCGTGTCCTGCAAGCTCTTTGAGGTCGGATTATCTTTCAAGGCAGTCAGAGCATCTTCAAACCGGGTATCGACCCATTGCGACTCGCCGTTAAGGCCGGCGTAATCCCGGTAGTCTGCAAGTATCCGGATAATATCCTCCTCATACCCATCAGGTACAGCACGAGTATTCAATACCGGCAAGGCCAACGTATCGGAAGTGGTTATAATCTGGTACAGTTTGCCATCCCATATATTTGATGCTGTAAATTCGGTCTCTGAATCAAGAAGCGCTCCTTCAAACTGGGTGCGGTTTTTGTCGCTCACATAGGCAAACCAGAATTTTTCCTTATTCTGCGGGACGCCGGATTTTGTTGCCTCGGTGCTTACCTGTAGAGTCGAATTAATAACCTGGTAGTGGCTTTGGGTATAAAGCCAATTCCTGACAACGGGTACCGACCGACTTACCGTCTGGAACCTGATTCCGGGGTAATTCCGGACCGTTCTTTCAAGTCGCTGTTTGAAGACCTCATACAGTCCATAATTGTAAGTCGTATTGCTATGCCAACCTAACCCCAAAGGATTACGGCTTCTATAGTTATCTTCAGCTCGCTGCATCACCTGGAAAACATCATCGGGATGAATGAAGTGGGTCCAAATACCGGTATACAAAAACATACTGTTTTGGCTAAGCATTGAAAACTCATTATCGACAAATCCACTGGTCACGCGGGGATAGTTAAATAACGAAGGAATATAGGGATCGGGGCCAAATTCCCGGCCGCCCCCATCTTCAATATCCCCATTATAGACAGAGCTCATATATTTTATCTCGGAAAAAGCTTTTTCAATACTGGCAAGTCCTACTGAATCTATCTCATTAGTAGGTGGCACATATGACTGTGGTAGAGTGCCGAGATTATTGATGGTCCAGCGTTTTCTTGCGGCACGCAGGGCCGCCTCCATAAATCCTTCGTTTTGCCAATCTTTCAGCCATAATGAAAAATGATTATAGCCGTGGAAGCCCAACTCGTGTCTGCTTTTACTTATATCTTGGGCAAGCCATGGACTCGTATTTTGTGTGATTCCACCGACAGTAAATTTGTTAGCTTCCCACTCGTCAAAATTAAAGGGAGGTACAACTGTAGCGTTATAATTGAAGGTAAGCAGTGCTGTATAACTAATATCAAAACTGTCGGCCAGTGCTTTCATATCGGGCCACCAGACATTATGTACAAATTCTGCATGAGTGATATCATATTCTTCGTCAATAGGTGGCAGTTTCTCATTGTATAAGGGCGCCGGGAAATCATCTAAAAAGATAGTACTTACGTTTGCAATCCGATATGGATAACCCTCCAGGGCCCTCAGGCCCGCTGAAAAAATCAAGCCACGGTAATCCTTTTCCTCTGTTTGGATGGTATTAAAGAAAATGGAGCTTCCCCGTCCTATTTTTCGCTCTGTAATGACCGGGTAGGTCGTATCATTGATAGCTGTGGCGAGGACATTCTTTTCTTTTATAAACTCTGAACCTTTAATACCCCTGTGTTGATAGGGGTCCAGGGTTTTGAGGCTACGTCCTGTGTACCCGGGAAAAATATCTGTATGAAAATGGTACCCTTCCGCCACATTGTCAATCTCATAGGAAGGGTTTTTTTTCAGCCCCATCAGATAGGCAATCCGGTCATCAAAAACAGACGCCAATATTATCAGTTGATGTCCTTCGGCCACGAACCGTATAAGTAGCTCAATTTCATCATTCGTTAACTGCTCCACCATGTTAGTCGTTATATAGGCCAATTTTACGGACGGAGATATATGCAGCTGCTTGTCGGCTACGGAAAGATCATGGTTGAAATAAGGAATGCTGGTATAATCAAGCGTTTTGGAAATTTGTTTGTAAATAGCATTAGATGAGGGGTCTTCCTTATTGCTGATTACTAACGCAAGCGGTTCTCTGGCCCCGGGATTTAAGTATTCCTCAAGCTGCTGAATAGAACAGCCACCAATACAGGCGCACACAATCAACGTGAGAATTATAACGAAATAAGTACAACGGAAGCGGTATGGGTTACACATGGGGATAAGTCATTTGATTAGTCTGGCGGATAAACTTCCATGAGGATATTGCTGATTCTCGATTCAAGCTGGCTGTTTACAAGCTCATATACTGTGACCCTATCATCAGAATAAAAGATATCTACCCTTCTGTTAGGCAGTTCACTGTAACGGCCAATCCACTGTTCGACCTCATGCATTACGGAGGAAGCATTGTATAGGATACCCTGCTGAATGGATTGGTAGGGCGCTTTTTCAGCAAAGATAAATACCGAGGCGGGTGGTACCCTACTTCCGTCCTGTTCAACCGCGGGCAATTGAAGCTGCTCATGGTAGAGCGAGTCGATTTTACGATACTCTTCCAGAAAGAAGCTGTATTCCATAAAAAAATTGCGGTTTTTTGCCATAATTTGCTGCACCTTAGGTCCTACGATGGCATAGGTATATGGTTGGCGTTCCTCAATAATATTGTAATAGGCTTTCATAAAACCATTAGGTATGGTGCCCGGCGTTACCCGGCTTACTTTCAATCCACCCTGGACAAGAATAAAACTACCTATGATGGTTGTAACTAATCCCCATGAAAAGAGTTGCATTTTTGTCGTACCAAACTTAAATATTGCCCCTGTTAATTCTAAAAACATAGTAAATACAACGCTTATGAGAATAGCAATCATAAGCGCATAGAGACTGTTAAGCTGATCGATGTCAAACCACAATAAACTGCTGGAATCAACTTCCGGTATGTAAAGGGCGGAAATACCGAGAAATATGACGGAAAAGATAAACTCGTCCCGCAAGTTTTCTTTCAGCAGCAACCATCTAACTATATAGTATAAACTTACTATGGCTGCAATCAGCATGTATACTGAGCTCAATTCTTCTAGTGGCCACATCAATGTTGGAAAGTAACTGTACACCTGTGTATCGTATAATTGCCTCAATAGAAACTGCCGAGCGTCGACATTATAGACATAGCAGTATACGCTATAGGGAAGGAGGTTTATGAGGCTCACTGACAGCAGCATAAGGGCAATACGGGAAGAAGAACGAAAGTTTTTTTTACGCATAGTTCCTAATCCAAGTAGCATCAGGGGCAAAAGTATACCATAAGCCACAAACAAGTTGACCATTGCCGTAGCCGTAAAGCCTATAAGAGGATAAAACCATGGACTCTTATAATGGTTGCGCAAATTTCTTATGAATAGGATGATTGTCGGAAATGCAAAACAGAGAGCCAGGTCCAGGCTGCCGGCATCTACTTGCTGATCAAAAGAAACAGGCATCCAGAATAACGGTGCCAGCGCATATATCGCCATTCCCGCCATCACTGCGGCAGGATATTTATTTTTGGTAATATCTCTTGAAGTCCAATACACAATAATACATAAGAAGAAGCTGGTTATACCGCCCAGAAGATGTAAGATCAATTCCGGACTTACTTGTGTAAAAAGGCTGAATACACTGACAAGAGCATGCATGCCCCCCGGATCAGGATAAGCCCCGAAATATTCCTGAAGCCTGATATTTTTAATGCGATCTAGGTGGACAAACCATCCACTGCTTGAGGGAGCAGCATTTTGAAGAACCGAATACATCCGTGCGCCTGTACCAACGATTGCAATACTGCCTATAATCATTACATTGCGGAATTGTGACCCACTTAATTTTTTTTTCGGTATCACTTGTTGCTTCAGCCAATTTCGAAATGACCAGTTTTTGTTTTCAAGGATCCTGATATAGTCGAGCAGTACCTGCAACTCACGCTGCTTTAAATAATTAAAGATCTCACGAGCCTCATTGGTTCTTGAAAAATTATAGAGAAAGGGAGTCAAACATATGAGTGAAATTATACTGACAAGATCATACAGGTTCATTTTTGTCAATGCAAACACGCCGACAATGAGAATACCGCCCATGCCTACCCAGGAGTATATGATTTTTTCGATTAACGGCAGCCTGCGTGTGTAGGATAAAAACAGCGGCGCTATAAAACCAAATAACAGAAAAAACCAAAGTACAATACGGATCCCTGCAGATACAGCATCAAACCAATATGAATAGTCTCCGAGAATTTCCAAAATATATTACGATTATTTATTAATAACTATCGATCGGATGAACTGGATATCGTCTCCCAGATGTTATTTAACTGGATCGAAGCTATAAAATAAGGATAGGGCAAAGTGTCTAACCTG
>JBEPXF010000074.1:0-11474 GCA_041642075.1 Fodinibius sp. | reverse complement strand
TTGCTCAGCCGCTCGGCAATTTGTGGATGCTTATCATATACATCGGTTGCTTCTTCAAGATCCGCCTCCAAATTATACAATACCTCACTACTGTCCGCGTGGTAGCGGATCAGCTTCCATGCCCCCTCCCGAATCACAGAGGAAGGGCGTCCGCCCTGGTTTCCATAGTGGGGATAATGCCAAATTAAGGGTCGCTTGGCTATGGAGTCTCCCTCCAGCAACGGGACAAGACTAACCCCATCCTGATGTTCATCAGGACGTAATTCACTCCCGATTAAATCAAGTATAGTCGGATAAAAATCAGTTCCGGTTACCGGCGTATGATTTTCTGCTCCCTGATGATCGAGCCAAGGCACTTTTATAAAATACGGAACTTTCAGCCCTCCTTCATACTGGTAGCCCTTACCGCCCCTCAGGGGGCGGTTGGAGGTGGCATAATCGTCACCGGCGGCTACCCCACCGTGATCTGAGGTAAAAATTACAATGGTATTTTCTTGCAGTCCATGCGCCTTGAGCGTTTCCAGTACCGATCCCACCGCATCATCCATATGCTCTACCAGTCCGGCATAAACGGGATTGTCCTGCACCTGCCGGATGGGAAGAAAGTGGCCCATTTCAAAACCGGTTTCCGCTATGCCCATCGCCTCAGCTTTATCCCGGTATTTCCTCCACTTATCCTGGGATGATTGAATAGGGGCATGGACCGCATAAAAGGATAAGTAAGCAAAAAAGGCGGTATCTTTGTGTTGTTCAATAAAAGAACTGGTTTCTTTGGCCAGTTTTTCCGGAAGGCTCATCCCTTTCTCCTCGGGATGATCATCCATTTTCGGATTATTGAACGGTGAAAAATACCCTCCTGTATACGGACCTCCGGCTTCAAATCCGCCCTGATTGATATCAAATCCATGGTCTTCGGGATACGAACCTTCATCGCCGAGGTGCCATTTTCCCGCAAAAAACGTTTTGTACCCGTTCTCCTTCATGGCTTCGGGCAAGACCTGGTAGTCATGCGGCAGATGGTCTACATAATCGGGCGGCAGCAACTTGCTGTGGCGGCCCTGCTCTCTCCAGTCCTCTCCTGTTCTGGCCCCGATCCAGTCGGTAATCCCATGCCGCGCAGGAAATTTCCCAGACATGATACTGGCCCGGGCTGGGCTGCATACCCGGTGAGCGGTATAGCCATTTTTAAAAATCATGCTTTCTCCGGCCAGCCGGTCCAGATTGGGAGTTTCATAATAATCACTGCCCATACTGCTCAAATCGTGGTATCCGTAATCATCCGCAATGATGAACAAGACATTCGGTTGATCCACAGAAGTTTCTTTTTCTTGGCAGGAAACGCAAGAAAACGCAACGATTAGGTAAATTAAAACTTTTCTTAGCAGCATTGCTTTTTGGATTATTTACTTATTTTCATACGAGTATTGCTTTTTCAAAATACTGCCCTAATTATCTGTTTGTGGGATTTCAGCGCCAATATCTTCTGCTAGCTGTTCTATTTTTTTCCTCAACCGGTCTACAATTTCCGGGTTTTCTTCAGCCCGGTTCCACTGTTCGCCTGGATCACTCTGCAGATTGAACAGCTCCGGCTTTTTTTCAACTAGTCTTAGTTTCCATGGCCCCTCACGATATGCCTGAAGTTGCCCTCGCAGAAAATAAGGATATTCCACCCGCGGCGATGCTTCGCTCTCTCCGCTCAAAAACGGCATTAGATCGTATCCATCAAGGGTATGGTCGGGCAAATCAGCCCCGGCCACCTTCATTAGCGTCATGTAGATATCAGGCATTCCTGCCAATTCATCGGTAACCTGTCCCGCGGGAATCTGACCGGACCACCGGATCATAGCCGGTACCCGTGCACCTCCTTCGTAAGTAGTAGCTTTGGATCCGCGCAATAGTCCGGAAGAACCCGTATGCCAGTGCTTGTTTCCCTCCTGAAGCATCCGTTCAGGCAAATTATTCCAGGGTCCGTTATCGGACGCAAAAAATACAATCGTATTCTCGGATAGTCCCTGATCTTCTAGAGTCTCGAGTACCTTACCCACACTCCAATCAATGGTTTCAATCACATCCCCGTAAAAGCCGCCGTGCGACTGCCCGCGAAAATTCTCGGTGGTGTGAATCGGGAGGTGCGGCATATTATAAGCCAAGTAAAATAAAAACGGCTGTTCCCCGTCAGTATGGGATTCAATAAAATTTACCGCCTCTTCGGTATAGCGAATAGTCAGGGAATCCTGGTTAAGCGGATGTTCTACCATCTCAGTATCCCGATAAAGCCCCAACGGTTCTTCGGTCTGTACCCATGGCTTGCGATAGTCATTGGAATAGGGCAATCCAAACCAGGATTCAAATCCCTGACTAGTTGGTAAAAAATTCTCTTCCATATATCCTAAATGCCATTTCCCAGCCATACCCGTTGCATATCCAGCCTGCTGAAGACCTTCAGCCAGAGTCAGTTCTTCATCCGGCAGCCCTCCTTCTCCATCCGAACCGGTACTACCTCCAAGATCCACCCGGGGCATATGACGTCCTGTTAATAATTCTGTACGTGAAGGGACACACCAAGAGGCCGTCACAAAAGACGTAAACCGTACACCTTGATCAGCCAATCTATCAATATTGGGTGTATTAATAGTCGGATTCCCATAGCTGCTCAGATCACCATAGCCCATATCGTCGGTAAACAGGATAACGATATTCGGAGGCAGAGAATCGTCTTCTCCACCGCAACCGCTTAAACTTAAACCTACAAGGAGAATTAAAACAAATCCCCATATCTTTGAGAAAATGACTCCTCCCGAGAATGCATCTTTTTTCAACATATTCAGCTCTTTATCTAATTTTTCAACAACTGTTCCGAAGCGCGGAAGACATAATTTCCTGTCCCCTCAGAACCCTCATACTCTTTAAGTAGTGATTGAATTACATCTGATAGTGAAGCTGGAAACGAATTCGCATCAGTTGCCTCCAGCAAATTCAATGCTCGAAGTTTCACGTGTTCATCAGGGTTCTGGAGGGCATCTTCAATAATCTCAAACGCTTCATTTTCTCGATCCAGAACATATAAAGCCTCAGCAACCGCTACCCGGACTACCCCTGATGGGTCGTTGACCTTTTGCATCAATTTGTCCTCATAACCGGATGCATGCTCTTGGGCAATTGCCAGTCCCATCGCCGCCCAAAACCGCACCGAGGGATTCTCGTGATCCAGCCGCTCCACCAGTTGCTCTACATTTTCCTGTTTACCTAAGGAAGCCATTTCAGCGGTTTCAATAATTTCTTCAAGCGGTATATTATCCTCACGGACTGCTTCATATAAGGTACCCTCTCCACGCACGTCATCCAGAATGCCTTCCGGGATGAATCCCAGGTCTTTCTTGCTACGAATCCAATCTTTATTGGCATCCCGCAGGCGTTTCAGCTCATCCTGATACTCCGGTTCATCCGCCAGGTTGTGGACAGAATACGGATCATCTGCTAAATTGTATAACTCTTCGGCGGGCTTCGCCTCGAAGAAACGCCGCTGAATGTCATTCAGATTGCCCTTTTGATACTCCTCTTCCCAGCTCTGCATCGATGGTGCTCTCCATAAATACCACAGGTGCTGCCCGTATATGCGCTGAGGCATATAATTTCGGACATATAACATATCCTCGTCGTGCACCGCTCGCACCAAATCATAACGCTCATCCATACGACCGCGATAGGTATGAACATACTCCCGGGATTCTACTTCATGTTCCCCCAAAAATGGTTTACCGTCCATAAATTCGGGCGGTTTAATACCAGCCAGGCTCAACACTGTAGCTGGAAAGTCCACAAATGAGACCAGCCGATCGGTGCGCTTTTTATCGGGTGCCAAATGTTCGTATTTGGGAGGGACAGAGACAATCAGTGGCACCTGTATTCCCCGTTGATTCATAAACCGCTTAGAACCAGGCACTGCGCCGCCATGGTCTCCATAGTAGAATACAATGGTATTTTCAGCTTCTCCGGATTCTTCTAGTTCCTTAAGGATTTCTCCGACCTGTTCATCCATCCGGGTGACTTCATCATAATAATGGGCCCAGTCCTTTTTAATCGTTTCTGTTTCCGGGTGATACGGCGGGACCGGAGCCACTTCAGGATCATGAATCAGTGTATCAATCGGATCGTGTAGGCTGCTCTCGTGGCTGATGGTTATGTTTCGAACGTGAAAAAAGGGTTGTCCCTTTTCTCGGTCCCGGTAATGAGCCTCACCGCTGGATTCATCCCATACTTCCGGCTGATCCACTGTATTATAATCCTTCTTCCGATTATTAGTAGTATGATAACCGGCCTCCAGCAGATACTTTGGGAAAAATTGAATTTCTTCCGGAATCGGATAGGTACTCCGCATATTTTCAGTGCCCATCCGGTTCGCATAAGTGCCGGTAATCAGTGTAAACCGGGAAGGTGCACAGACAGGTGTAGTGGCATAGGCGTTTTCATAGAGGGTACCCCGCTCAGCTAATCGGTCTATATTGGGCGTATCCGCATACTCATCTCCATAAGCTCCAATAAAAGGGCTGTTGTCCTCGCTGGTGATCCACAGGATGTTAGGTTGATCACCACTTGAGGACTGCTGATCTTCACATCCGTAGATTGTTAAAATCAATAAAACCGTCAACCCGATATGTAAGATACTTATTAAGCTACGTTTTTCTGTCCAACCCATTTTCTGAAATTTTAATATTTATAATTAACCTACCAAGTGTCCCGGGAAAATCTACTGCAGCCTAGATCTGCCCTTGTTGCAGGATTGCCAGCCACCACCCAATATTTTAGATCAAAAAAAGTCTTAAACCCAAATGCCCAATTGAGATATAACAGTACATAAAATAATATCACAAGGATTGTTACCGATTTTTATTGATAATTGCAACCCACATGCCACCGCCGGGTGTTTTTAACAGTACATTATCCTTATTGGAAATCCTTCTGGTTTTTCTCCATTTGCTTTTCGATATATCGAGCCATTTAATCTGCCAGTGATTGTCATTACCAGCCAATTGCAAATTCACTTCACCACCGTCGGTAAAAAATACGGCATATTGTTCTGCCTCAATCCTCGTAAGGTAAGCTTCATCTTCCTCCCGGTTAGATAAGAGATTATGTCCGAAATCGGATTGACCCTTATAAATATTGAACTTACCCAAGAACAATCGGGCACTGCGCAATTGTGTTTTGGCCAGCTCGCTCAGACCAATGCCAGAATCGGGACGATGGAAACGAGCAGAAGCTCCACCGGCAAATATAATCCGCCACATTTTCTCAACTGCATCAATGTTATCCCCTCCATGACGACCATCATCAGCTCCATAAATCTTGACACTGTTGACTGGCCGGGGCTGATCCTTGATATAATCCCGTACCCATAGAAAATTTTGCCAGTGTGTTTCATCCCTCTGATGATTATTCTGGGATGCATCAATAAAATCAAATCGTTCGGGATGATCCAGAGTACGGCGATGTTCTTCGGCCCGCAAATCCCAATTGTCCCACATTTCGGTTAGATTGATTAATTTCTTTTCTTCCTCCGCCCGTGACCGGATAAATTCCGCCCAATAAACTGCCCAGGCTTCTTCGCCGGAGGTTTCATTGTCTATACAGTACAAAACATTTGGATATTCCAGAGCAACATCTAGTAATTTATTCACAAATTTTTTCTGGTACTGCAAGATAGTTTGATTATTGTGCTGGTCAGGAGTGGTAAAAAAGAAAGGCTGTTCATTTGCTCCGGGATGGTTCGGATACCTAGGCTCGAAACCCGATTCCCCATAGCTATAGTTGATATTATTTTGAGGATTATACGGGTGTGGCGGCCAGTTATCACGGGAATAATCAAAGCGATCCCAAATTTCAATTTGCACTATGATATCCCTTTCATATGTCCAGTGTAGCATGTTTTCAAATCGCTGCCAATATTCTTCATTCCATTGATTCAAGTCATACTTGCCATTATCCAATCTCTTAAAAGGATACTCTTCAAATCCTCTATCTTGCCGGTCGCTCATGGTGTTTCGGATATAGTTTCCACCCACTTCTGCAATCTCCTCCAGGTGCTTTTCCAGTTCTGGCAGCTGAAAAAGATTATCATCCTTTGACCCACCCAGAAGCATCACCGGATCTCCCTTATACTGCCAATAATAAGGATTTTCTTCAAAAGGCTGGATGTAATCTCTATTGTTTTGAGCTAGCAGAGAACTTCCCCAAAAGAATATTATGCCAATCAGGCTAAAATTTTTAACAAATTCTTTCTGCATTTGTAATTTGCGAAAAAAGGGAGAATAATTCATAGACAACTAATTTTTTACTTGATACTAATATCAATATCCCTTATTCCTCCTTTGCCGGCAGGGCCCACTCGGGAGCTGGAAAATCACGCATTGGTCCCCTTAGGCGAGGATAGCTTTCCCATATATCTATATCTCCGTCACCGACAACCCGAGGATCTTCGGTTTCTTCAAGAAAATTGGTCAATTGATTTCGAAAGCTGCGGGTAAGTTCTTCATAATCGGGATCTAGCGCCAGGTTATGAATATTTCCGGGGTCTTTCTTAATATCATATAGTTCTTCTGCCGGACGTATGCCAACCGATAGATGCAAATAACCGTTCATAAAAAGATCGTCTGCATTTTGTGTCATGACATCAAGACTGGGTGCAGCATCAATATCGTGATAACCGCTGTGCATGGGCGTCAATTCTCCATCTTCGATGCGCCGCGGACTCCCTGCTGGCCATCGCTGGGGGGCAAAGTTCCGGATATAAAGATATTGATGCGTACGAATGGCCCGCTGAGGGTATCCCAGATTGTCCCAGCGCGAGCTTGAGTGACGCTCCCGTCCCGAATAGACAACCTTTCGGGCGGGATCCACGATGCCCTCATCAGAAGAAGTCAGAATATCTATCAGGCTCTTTCCGGTCATCCCATATTCGCCCCGATGCTTAATCCCGGCCGCCTCTAGAATTGTTGGCATAAAGTCAATTAAATTTACGAGATCATCGACCACACGGCCTCCAGGCACGCGTTCGCCCCACCGGACCGCCAGCGGCACATGAATACCATCCTCATAGAGGTTCGCCTTGGCCCGGGGAAAAGGCATACCGTTATCGGAAGTCACAATAATCAGGGTATTTTCAAGCTCTCCATTTTTTTCCAACAGTTCAATAGCCTTGGCCAGATGCTGATCAAACCATTCGATTTCAATAGCGTAATCGAGTAGATCACTTCGTACCTCAGGGGTATCCGGAAGATAATCCGGGACTTCCACATCCTCGAGCTTCTTTCCTGCAGCTTCTCCCGTGCCTTTTTCGTAGGGACGATGGGGTTCGGAAGTACCTAGCCAAAAATAAAATGGCGAATTATTTGGACGCTGTTCCAGAAACGCCTGGAAATTGCCGGCATAATCGGTACTGCGAATATAATTATGCGGCGGGCTAAGCTCCTCATCCTGGAAAGAGGGTCCCGCCGGATTTCGGTCCCAACCTCCCACTTCCCAGTCCCCCGGTCCCCATCCTTTTCCGGTATAGCCCACCTCATATCCCGCTTCCTCTAGCAGGTCGGGCAGGACGGTATATTTCTCAGCAAATGAACTGCCGTGGGTCCCTGCCGCCTCGTTTTGCCAGGGATGTCTCCCCGTCAGTATTGCAGCACGCGAAGGACTACAGCCAGGCGAGGCTACAAATCCATTCATGAATAAAACTCCTTCCTCGGCCACCCGATCAAAAGCGGGGGTTTCGACAAAATCCGACCCGTAGGCTGAGGCGTGGGGAAAGGATTGATCGTCGCTGATGACAAAGAGGACATTCGGTCGCTGATCCTGGGCATGAACGGATATCCCCCAACATACAATCAAACTCAAAAACAGCATTCTTTTAGCAAAGGAATAAAACGAGAAAACAATGTTCATAATGCAAAACTCTTAAAAGTAAACATTAACATATTTCATAATGGAATATTCAACCTGATTTTCCCTTTCCGGACAATCAGTAAATTACAACACAGAACAGGAGCTGATTACACAACTTTTGCTCCGGGTTATTCGATCTTCGGATTCATAAAAAATGGTCACTCCTCTTCTCTGGCCAGCGGTTCCAGTTCCTGCCTTCCTTTTTCCAGGCGTTCGACCATCTCTTCGACGACGTCAGGCTGCTCGCGGGTATAGCTGAACTGTTCGGAGGGATTACGCTCTAGGTCGAAAAGCAGACCTGGGTCATAGTAATGAGGCTCCCCTCCTCTTTGCCCCTCAAAACGGGTAAGTCCCTGGCGGTAGTAGGAGCGGACCACAAATTTCCAGCGCTGGGATCGTACTGCAGTAATTTCCTGATTGTTAAAAAAATAGAGATATTCGTGAGGTGATTGTTCCCCGCCCTGCAAGACCGACCAGATACTTTTCCCGTCAATAGTCCGGTCCTTGGGCACTTCTGCCCCAGCAAGTGCAATCAGCGTGGGAAACAAGTCAATATTCATTGTTATCGCATCCGAGCTGACCCCGGGCGGAATCTGGCCGGGCCACCGGGCGATAAACGGGACACCCTGTCCTCCTTCCCAGCTCGCCGCTCCCTTACGGTTGCGCAACCGGCCGGAGCTACCTTCAAACCAGGGGCCATTGTCACTGGTAAAAATAACCATAGTGTTGTCGTCAATGCCCTGCTGCTCCAGGGCCTGAAGCACTTGTCCCACACTCCAGTCGATCTCCTCAATCACATCCCCGTACAACCCTGCTTTGGATCGCCCCTGAAACGCTTCGGAGGCATACAGCGGCACATGCGGCATCGAATGGGCCAGGTACAGGAAGAACGGTTCATCCGGCTGCTCTTCGATAAACTGAACGGCTTCCCGGGTATATCGCCGGGTCAGCGTTGTCTGATCGACAGGTTCTTCAAGGACTTCCTTATTGCGGTACAGCGGCAGCGGACTCATATCATTGCTGTAGGGCAGTCCATAAAAATAATCAAAGCCGTTGCCGGTAGGCCAGGAGACATCAACCGTTCCCAAATGCCACTTACCCACCATGCCGGTCCGGTATCCCTCGGCTTTGAGAGCTTCGGGGAGGGTAACTTCCTCATCGGGCAAACCGTGATCATCATCCGGAAACAGCACGCTGTGAGCCAACCCCGTCCGGATAGGATACCGGCCAGTCAGGAGTCCCGCACGCGCTGGGGTGCATACGTTGGCACTGGAATAATGGTGAACCAGCTTTACCCCTTCAGATTCCATCCGGTCTATATGGGGCGTTTGGATCAGTGACGAGCCGGAACGGCCAACATCCCCGTAGCCAAGATCATCGGTAAAGATTACAATAAAATTTGGATGGTCAATCCCGGTACCCTCCTGTGCACTGACAGTTAAGCTCCCGATTGTAAAAAAAACTATGATGGACATTAATGGTGCTCTTATATACATATGAATATTATTTGATTTAATTTTAGTAGTTACTCATCTACTCCCATCTCCCCGGCCCACTCCCTCCACTGGGTCTGCAGTTGAGAAACGATATCTGGGTATTGTTCGGCCAGGTTCGTCGTTTCCGTGCGGTCGGTTTGCCGGTCATATAGCTTCCACTCATCTCCCCAGCGTACCATCTTCCATTTTTCAGTTTGAATAGCGCGTCCCTCAGACCACTCGTAAAAGAGCGGCCGCTCTCGGTCGATGGAATCTCCTTTGAACAGGGGAAGCAGGCTGACACCTTCCATTGGATGCATAGGTTCGCCACGGTACTCATCTGGATAGTTCGCCCCGCTTACCTCAACAAGCGTGGGCATGATGTCTATAAAATGAAGCAGGCTGTGGTCAATCCGTCCCCCTTCTGGTATGACTTCCGGCCAGTGAACAATAAAGGGCGTAGCCGTTCCACCTTCATGGGAATAGTTCTTGTAGAGACGGAATGGAGTATTCGCCACATTGGCCCAGTCTTCTTTCAGTGAGGCCCACCGGGTCATGGAACCTATGGGACCCTCCCCGATTTGCACGACTTCGGCTGAGGCGCCGTTGTCGGAGGCAAACATAATAAGCGTGTTGTCCAGCTTGTCCCGTTCCTCCAGATAATCAAGCAACCGTCCAATATTCTGGTCCATCCGGTCTATCATCGCGGCATAGACCTGCATTCTCCGTACCTGATCGGTCTTCGTCGAGTCGTCAAGGTCTGACCAACTGCGATAGGTCGGCGCCGATCGCGGATAGCGTTCGTCAAGCAGTCCCATCTGACGCTGGCGCTCGTAGCGGGCTTCGGCAATCGCCTCGAACCCGGCCTCATAAACCCCTTCGTATTTCTCTATATCCTCCTTTGGCGCCTGAAGCGGATCGTGCGGGGCCTGATAGGACAAATACAGCATAAAGGGCTGAGAGTCCTCTTCATACCGACCCAGCAACTCCAGCGCCCAGTCGGTCCAGGTGTCGGTGCCATAATAATCTTCCGGGGGCGTATAGGGTTCAGCCAATGAGTCATCAAACGCAAAGGTACGTGGATAATGAGCTTCCTTCTGAGCCGGTTTCCCCGGATCACTGGGACGCTGCTCACCGGGGTTGAAGTAGTTGGCCGCCCCGTCGCGCAGTCCCCAGTAATGATCAAAGCCCCATTCATAAGGATTGTCGGTACCATGGTGCTTTCCTACAAAAATCGTAGTATAATTCGCCCTGCTGAGTACTTCCCCGAACATTACCGCCTGCTCGAAGTCCCCCGCCGACTCGCTCATCCCCACCTGCTGAGCATATTGTCCCGTTAAGAGTACGGCTCTTGAGGGAAAACATTTGCTGGTATTGTGCATCTGGGTAAGCTGGATACCATTGTCAGCCAGCCGATCCAGATGCGGAGTTTCTATTTCGGACCCATATGCCCCGATATCCGAATACCCCATATCATCGGCAAGGATGAACACGATGTTGGGTGCAGGGGATTCATTAAGTTCTTGAGACGCCTGTTCACATCCACTGAACAGGGAAGCTGCATACAAAAAAGTTACAAGATATACACCGTATTTTAATATGAATCTGATAGTCATTTATTTAGTACATAATTTATTCAAATTTATAAATAAGGGGCTCGGTATCTTCCCCCGGCGTGACCCCTTCAACTTCCTGCCACTGGTTCTGATCCGGCTCCCCTATTCTCAGTTTGTAACGGCCCTCTTTCTCAAAAACTTTTGGCCGAAACCTCTGTCCGTTAATGCGCAACGTGTATACAAGTTCGCCTGTTTGCTGATCAAACAGTTGAACAACAGGATCAGTCATCCCCTCCACCCGGATCTCAGGAAGATATGCAACAGCCTGACGGCCATAATTCTGATGCTGATCAATCACTACCGGCCACCCGTCATATTGTCCTTCGGGATTAGCCAGCGGATCCACATAGCGCGGCCAGCATTCGATCCGGATACTGCGGTCCGTTTTATCGAAGGTGACTATTCCATAGCCGGTCACCCGGTCGTAAATCAGTTCCGGCTCCCGGTTGGT
>JBEPXF010000073.1:0-11515 GCA_041642075.1 Fodinibius sp. | reverse complement strand
GGCCAGTCCTTCGCGGTCCACAATATTTTTATCCAGCGTATCGCGGCGGGCCAGTTCGGCATTGTTGTTTTTAAGGTCGCGGGGACCGATGGTGAGCCGCACGGGGATGCCGGTAGCTTCGTGCTCATTGAATTTCCAGCCCGGACTCATGTTTTCCCGGTCGTCAAGCTTAACCCGGATATCGCGTTCCTTTAGTTCGCTGATGATACCGTTACAGTAGTCCATTACTTCTGCTTTTTCCTCATCACTCTTCCAGATAGGCACAATAACCACCTGGTTGGGAGCCAGTTTGGGAGGGAGGACCAGTCCTTGGTCGTCCGAGTGCGTCATGATAAGTCCGCCGATCAGTCGTGTTGAAACGCCCCAGCTGGTGGCCCAGACGTATTCATGCTCCCCTTCCGAACTTTGAAACTTCACATCAAATGCCTTGGCAAAATTTTGTCCGAGGAAGTGTGAGGTGCCGGCTTGCAGCGCCTTGTTATCCTGCAGGAGCGTTTCGATGCAATAGGTATCTTCTGCACCGGCAAAGCGCTCGGATTCCGTTTTAACCCCTTTGATGACCGGCATGGCCATAAAATCTTCTGCAAAGGTGCGATACACTTCCAGCATCCGGGTCGTTTCCTCTACCGCTTCTTGTTTTGTGGCGTGTGCAGTATGCCCCTCTTGCCACAGGAATTCCATGGTTCTCAGGAACAGGCGCGTGCGCATTTCCCAGCGGACAACATTGGCCCATTGATTGATAAGGATGGGAAGGTCGCGGTAGGATTGAATCCAGTTCCGGTAGGAATCCCAGATAATGGTTTCGGAAGTGGGGCGGACAATAAGTTCTTCTTCCAGCTTCGATTCAGGGTCTACTTCCACCCCGTCATCGGTACTTTTAAGTCGGCTGTGGGTTACCACCGCACACTCTTTGGCAAAGCCTTCCACGTGCTTGGCCTCTTTGGATAGAAAGGATTTAGGAATAAAGAGTGGGAAATAGGCATTTTCATGGCCGGTATCCTTAAACATCTGGTCCAGGGCCTGCTTCATATTTTCCCACAGGGCAAAACCATTGGGGCGTATCACCATGCTTCCGCGCACCGGGGAATGATCCGCCAGCTTGCCTTCGCGAATGACATCCTGGTACCATTGTGAAAAATCTTCTGTTCGTTCCGTAATTTTTTTAGCCATGTTATTTTACTAATACTAATAGAAAAAAGGTTTATAATTCAGAGGCTAAAAATAAGGCGAAAAACAGGACCCTCAAAAAAGAAGTTGTGTTCCCTTTTTAGGGATGGACAGGCAATCGGATTGCAGGTCTGAGCGCCTGCAGGGGATTAGCTTCCCGTGAAGTTATCAAAGAGATATTTTTCACTTAATATTTTGATAGAAAAGTTATATATTTGGCAACTCTTGATTTGAATGGCGTGGTAGCTCAGTTGGTGAGAGCGTCGGATTCATAACCCGGAGGTCGGCGGTTCGATTCCGCCCCACGCTACTGGATACTATATATCATATACCATATCTCCCTAAGTGGTTAAATATAACTGCTTAGGGATTTTTTGTTTTTGGGGATGGTACAACAGTGTAAAACATAGCCCTTGTATATTTATACCTATGGAATTTCCTTTATTATGTGCCTCTTTTGCATTTACAGACATATTTTTTTAAATATCTTTCGATAATCTCTAAATGAAAATATCATCATGGAAGCTAAAATAAATATTTCTATCAAGGACGGGGAAATTGAAATTACCGGGTCAGAAGAATTCGTAAATAAACAGATCGAAAACTTTAGAGACCTAATTATAAATATTGTAGAAAATGCCAATAATCAGATAAGAACAAAAAATCCTGAACCTCAGTCACAACCAAGTGTTTCACAAGCAGTTTCAGGTACTAATAGTCAAGAGGATAGTGAAAATCCAATTGAGCAGTATCCATATGTATATGTAGAAGATGAAGATGAATTGAAGTTAGTTTGCGATCTTCCGGGTAATTCTACAGCTAAGAAGAACTTTAATGCGGCACTGTTATATACTTATGGAAAAAAGCTGATGGGAGAAGATGAAGTAGGTTATGAATGTGTTATGCAAATCTGCCGTAATCATGGGTGTGTAGACAGTAATTTTTCTGCTAATATTAAATCTGGAGATCCTAAATTTTATTTAGACAAAGGAGATGGGAAAGAAAGAACTATTAAGTTAAATCGTCCTGGAATCAAGGAAGCAAAAAAGCTTATAAATAAAATTATGGAAAATGAAGAACAATAAGGTTTATAAGATCTTAGAGAATGCATATAACAAAGATATTGCAGAAAATATAATATCATCATATACAGAAATTGAAAGCAATTTTGTTCTTGAAAAATGGAAACCGAGCGAACTTGATAGTGGCCACTTCGTAGAAGCTGCTCGTAGGATTATTGAATATGAATTGTTTGGCGGCTCATATACTCAATTTGGCAAGAGATTAAATAATTTCAATGATTCTGAATTGCAAAGATACGAGAGACAAACTAGTCATCATGATTCATTTAGAAAGTTTATTCCTAGGGCATTAAAAGCTATTTATAATATCAGGAATAGTAGGGGAGTCGCCCATATTGGTGAAGTTTCTCCAAATGAAATGGATGCAACCTATATACTATATTCATGCAAGTGGGTGCTTTCTGAGATAGTAAGACTTAAAACGAACCTACCTATAGAAGAAACAAAAAAGCTTATTGAAGAAATTGTTGAAAGAAGGGTCGAAATACTTTGGAAAGAAGCAGATTTCACTAGAATACTAAACACAAGGATGTATGCAAAAGAAAAAGTCCTTGTTTTGCTTTTTGATAAAAGCCCAAGAAAAGTAGGAGAGTTGCAAGGTATAATTGAATATAAAAATGACTCAGATTTTGCAGATATAATCCAAAATCATCACAAAAATAGGTTGCTTGAACACCGGTCTAATGGGGATTGTTATATTTCGCCTACTGGTATAATTGAGGCAGAGAATATTCTCAAAAAATATAATCACTCTTGAAAGTACCTATAAAAAAATAGTTAATATGGCTAAAATGATGATAATATTAGTGAGGGAAAGGAAAAATAAAAAGATAAGTAGAATATAACGACTGGTGAACTAGCTGCAAGGGTTGCTTCAAAAGTTATTAGCTCAAGTCCATTTCTTCTCAATATTTTTGATGATCAGAAGACCAATTTAAGCGAGGCCATATCGCTGGTTAAAAAATCCACTTAGTTTTTAAAGCTTAGAATATACCCGTTGTTTTGTATACATTTTATAGTAGTATTAATAGGATTAGAAGCAGAGAGGAACAAAACAATCGTTTCAAAAGTTAGTAAAATTGGTTAGTTATCATACTGGGATTTTTACTAACTGAAGCAGAACTATTCTCTAAAAAAGAAAGAGCGAAAAACACTCAATTTAAAGGGTATTTATTATGAAATCTTTCCTCACATTTATCTTCACGGTCGTTCTTGCTACCTCACTTTTTGCACAGGATTATGCGGTACAGCAGCTGGAAAACTCTCCGCGTCACCACGAGTGGGTGGCGCTGGAATCGAGCGGACGTACCATGCACAATTTTGTGGCCTTTCCTGAAAGCTCAGAATATGCCACCGTGGTTATTGTTATCCATGAAAATCGCGGACTTAATGACTGGGCTCGCAGTTTCGCGGATCAGCTGGCCGAAGCCGGGTATATAGCCGTTGCCCCGGATCTTATTTCAAACACCGTGGATGGGGTAGAAAAGACATCCGATTTTGAAAATTCTGATGCGGCACGCGAGGCCATTTATGACCTGGATGCCGAAATGGTAACGCAGGACCTAAAGAACGTACTCGAATATGCACAGTCCATAAAAGCGGGGAACGGAAAAGTTGCTGTAGCAGGATTTTGCTGGGGTGGGTCCCAGTCCTTCCGCTTTGCCACCAATGCGGGAGATGCCATTGAAGCGGCCTTAGTATTTTACGGCACTGGACCTGACAATTATGAGGATTATAAGCGTATTGAAGCGCCCGTTTATGGATTCTATGGTGGAGACGATCAGCGTGTAAATGCGACGATTGAAGATAGCGAGGTGATGATGGAGAAAGCTGGAAAAACCTATGAATATGAAATTTACGAGGGGGCGGGACATGCTTATATGCGCAGTGGCGATGATCCTGATGCGTCGGAGGATGATCCCAACGTAAAGGCACGGAATGAATCGTGGGATCGATTAAAGAGTATTCTTAAAAGCCTTTAAGTGAACCCGGGGCGGTTCAGTATTACTGACTCCCAATGGTAACGGTGCTATTATTATATGGTAAGATGCGGTCGGTATCCGGGATGCGACTGTTTCCAGCCTTATTTATTTTGGTATTGCTTCTCTTGACGGGACTTCCTGGATAGCCTCTCATATTCCTCCCGACAGCCGTCGGAATCCATTCGAGATGACAGAAGGGTTGTTCAGAATTATACTATTATGTCAAACTCATGCCCAAAAAAAGTTATGTTAACAATTAAGATTCTTTTTTGACATTTTATCGTAAATAAACGAGACTAAACAAGCTCGATATGAAAAAGAAATATTAAATTAAACCATTTAAAATTATGGCACGTCCTGTAACTTTATTCACTGGTCAGTGGGCTGACTTATCATTGGAAACTATAGCAGAAAAGGCATCCTCTTGGGGATACGACGGACTGGAGCTTGCCTGTTGGGGAGATCATTTTAATGTTCAAAAAGCCCTTAGCGAAGATGGCTATTGCGAGCAGCGCAAAGAGTTGCTTGCCAAGTATGATCTGAAGGTATGGTCGGTCAGTAATCACTTGGTGGGGCAGGCGGTTTGCGATCCCATCGATAAGCGACACAAAGAAATTTTACCGGGCCGTATCTGGGGTGATGGTGAACCCGAACAGGTGCGCCAGCGAGCCGCAGAGGAGATTAAGGATACCGCCAGAGCGGCCGCCAAACTGGGGGTCGATGTAGTGAATGGCTTTACCGGAAGCTCTATCTGGTCGAAGATGTATTCTTTTCCTCCAAATACGCCGGGATTAATTGACGAAGGATTCGAGGATTTTGCCAACCGCTGGAATCCCATCCTCGATGTATTTGATGAGGTAGGCGTTCGTTTTGGCCTCGAAGTGCATCCCACCGAAATAGCCTTTGATATTGTGACGGCGGAGCGGGCTATCGAAGCGCTGGACGGCAGGAAAGCTTTTGGATTTAATTACGATCCGAGCCATATGGGCTACCAGGGCGTAGATTATATCCAGTTTATCCGGGAATTCAGTGACCGCATTTATCACGCACACATGAAAGATGTGTGGTGGTCTACCGAAACCCGCCGTTCGGGAGTCTTTGGCGGACACCTGGAGTTCGGCGACGTCGACCGCTACTGGGACTTTGTTTCTATCGGTCGCGGAAGGATAGACTTTGAGCGTGTAGTTCGCGCACTGAACCGCATTCAGTATGACGGACCGCTTTCCGTTGAGTGGGAAGACAGCGGTATGGATCGAGAATTCGGTGCCGAAGAATCTTGCCGATATGTTAAAAATATCGATTTTCCTGCTGCCGAAGGGGCCTTTGATTCCGCCTTTTCCGAAAACGACTAAATTTTAGTCAGGGCCGTATCCTCTCCTTCAGGAAATGGATGCGGCCATTTTTTTAGTTAATCCGGGTTGTTGGAGAAATTACGTTGAACCGTCATCCTGCTGAATAGATATTTTTCTTTATTTTTCAAGCTTCCGCCTTTTATTATAAATCCTTTCTTTTCTTTGTTTAATATTCTCTGCGGGTATAAAATGAAGGGGATATCTTATTTTACGCCGGTTTTTCCGTAAAAATAGACTGCCGGTAATGTGGTGATATCTACTTTCCATTAAAACGTCAGGAAGTGAATACACTATTGTTATTTAATAATGAGCCAAAGCTACTGAATATTAGCCCTAGTTTTAAGAAGATGATTTCATCGCATTAATAGTAAATGCTTAATCGCCATTATTTTATTATTTATTGCATTAATTTTCAAAAAAGAGAAAAATATTTGAATAAGATCCTGTAAATAATATTTTCTTTGTGGTGGATGGACAAGGGATAAGCTTATTAGTACCAGAAGCTTGACGTAAAGAAGCAGTATCTGTTGGGCCTTTGGAGGTATATGCATAAATATCCCATTGCAAACAGTATATCTTTTATATCGGGTTGTCAATAGGACTATGAAAAAAATCGTGTAAAAAATTTTCGAAATAGGGTGTTTTTTGCGGTTATGTCTGGGATTGGGATAACTCCTTTAAAATGGATAGAACTTCTGCAACTGACTATAAGGATACCGCTGAAGTCTGGTTGAAACCTAAGGATTGTTCCAGAATGCCTATTGTGTTTTTAGGTCCAGTCCATCCGATGAAGTACTTGTATATACTGTTTAAGTGTAAAAAGTAGTTCCTGAGAAGCAACTCAGGCATGTTCTGTTTTACGTGCCTATCCGCAGGTAATTTTTTTGTCTGTTTAATTAAAAATACGAACTGAAATATATAGAAAACACATAATGAAATATTTAAAGTTTATTCCGGTACTCCTTCTGATGTTTTGTGTATGCTTTCCATATCAGTTGGAAGCCCAAACGATACCCAAAGAACGGCTTATCGCTTTAACACCAGAGTGGGAAGGTGAACGTTTTGAGGACGGCCGTCCCCGGGTACCCAACAATATTCTTGAGCGTATGGAGCACGTAACGATTGAAGAAGCTTGGGGTATCATCCGGGAGGAAGGTTATCATAACCAGTTTGAGGGTGGAAAGTGGGAGATCCTGCATCCCGATGAACCTATTGTTGGTCGGGCTTTGACAGCGACCTATACACCGGCTCGTCCCGAAGTACAGGAGCAAATTGTAGCCCAGGGCGAAGAGGCAGGGCGGTCGGGTCCGCCTAATACCTGGCCCATTGATATGCTCGAACAGGGTGATGTCTATATCGCGGACGGCTATGGGAAGGTAAAAGATGGCACGTTGATCGGGGATCGGCTGGGGAATACCATTTACGCAAATTCTGGCAATGGAGTGGTTTTTCACGGCTCATCCAGGGATCGGGAAGGGCTGTCCGAAATTGAAGGTTTTAATGCTTTTGTTCGCGCGTGGCATCCCTCATTTATTCAGGAAATGATGCTTATCGGATTGAATACCCCTACCCGCATCGGTTCTGTTACAGTTATGCCGGGCGATGTGGTATTGGCCAAAAAAGAAGGGGTAGTTTTTGTTCCAGCACACCTGGCAGAGAAAGTGGTCGATCAGTCTGAAATTATTCGCACCCAAGATTCCTTTGCACACCAACGGGTCCGTGAAGGGTCGTATACCGCTGGGCAAATGGATACCGAATGGACGGAAGCTATTGAAGAGGATTTTGAAAACTGGGTGGAAGAAAATACTCAATATCTCAAAGAGGAGATAGGTATTAGCCAAGCGACAATAGATAGCATATTAGATGAGTAACTACTTAATACACAACTATTATATTATAACTAAGGGATAAAGAGATATAGGATTATGAAGAAAAATAAATCAGATAAAAAGGGGACTGATCGGCGTGATTTTTTAAAGAAGGCCGGAATGGGAGGGTTAGGACTAGGTTCCCTGCTGATGGCTCCCTATCGAAACCAAATAGAACATGCCACTTCCAGGGTTAACCGGAACTCTGCTCCTTCGGATCTTGAGATAACAGATATGCGTATAGCCGAAGTCGATGGCATCCCTTTTCGGACTCCGATCATTCGCATCGATACCAACCAGGGGATATCGGGATATGGAGAGGTAAGGGATGGAGGAGACCCGCGATATGCCCTGATGTTGAAGAGTAGGATACTAGGTGAAAATCCCTGTAATGTTGAAAAAATATTTAAAATTATTCGTCAGTTTGGTGATCATGGACGTCAGGGTGGCGGAGTTTCCGGGGTAGAAACAGCTCTGTGGGACCTTACAGGAAAAGCCTACGGAGTACCAGTTTACCAGTTGCTGGGCGGTAAATATCGCGACCGGGTTCGACTTTACGCTGATACGGCCGGGGCGGATGATCCCCATGTATTTGCTAAACGGATGCAAGAAACGCGCGTTGATAAAGGCTATACCGCTTTAAAGATGGATATTGGTATCGGGTTGGTGGCTGATATTCCGGATGCCTTAACCAATACCGAAGCACATGAACCAGTGGGTAGTCGTGACCTTCAAAGCCAGTATTCGGGGACGCCTGGAGAATACGGTCAAATTGATCACCCATTTACGCGTATTCAGATTACAGAAAAAGGACTCGATGCCCTTGAAGAATATGTCAAAGTAATGCGGGATACCATCGGTTATGAAATTCCCCTGGGGATCGATCATACCGGACATTTTGATACAGATGAAGCTATTAAGCTTGCTCGTCGCCTGGAACCTTATACGCTCGCTTATATGGAAGATACGATTGCCTGGCAGTGGATTGACAAATGGAAAGAAATTACGAATGCAACCACTACGCCTACCATGACCGGTGAAGATATTTTTGGCCTCGAAGGAGGATTTAAAGAAATAATCGACAAGCAAGCCGTAAATATGGTCCATCCCGACTTGGGATCAGCCGGCGGAATATTAGAAACAAAACGTATCGGCGATTATGCTGAGCAGGGCGGGTTGGCAATGTATCTGCATTATGCCGGGTCTCCCATCGGATTCTTTGCTTCGGTCCATGCGGCAGCCGCAACTCAGAATTTTGTAGCACTTGAGCATCATTCAGTTGAAAACGACAACTGGTACAGCCTGATATCGGATGATACCGTTGTATTTGATGAAGGCTATGTACCTGTACCGGAAAAACCTGGACTGGGCTTTGAGCTCAACATGGAGGCAATCAAAGAGAATCTGACTGATGAATCCGGATTCTTTGAACCTACTCCTGAATGGAACGAAGCCCGGTCATGGGATAGGCTATGGAGTTAAATGTTCTTTCTATCAGTGTTTAAGAAAGCACGAAACTGGAATAGCTTTAGAAATAAACCGGTAATCCTGTCTCAATCCCAAATAACCTGTTAAAAAAATAAAGATATAAACTCACTTATTGATGAAGAGCATATATAAAGTATTTCTGTATCTAAGTCTCGGTTGCTTTATCTCGTTATTTCTGTTGTACTTTTTGGGTTATGGTGCCGGAGCAATAGGTCCGCTCATGATCTTAATGTTTGTTTCACTGGCACTGGGTGTTCGGGGAACAGATACAATATTTAAGTCCTTTGCCTTTTCCATATGGATTTTTGCCTCTGTCACTTTTGCTATGTTTTACCCGGGGCTTATTGTAGAGATCGGTGGTTTTGATACTACCCAGCTCATTGTACCGCTTATTCAGCTTATCATGTTTGGAATGGGTACTCAGCTGAGCCTGCAGGATTTCGCTGGTGTATTAAAAAAGCCACGCGGAGTATTTATAGGACTGGTTTGCCAATTTTCCATCATGCCAATAGTAGGTATCAGCCTGGCATTGTCATTCAATTTTCCGGCTGAAATTGCCGCTGGTGTCGTTCTTATTGGCTCGTGTCCGGGTGGGGTCGCTTCCAATGTGATGGCCTTTATAGCGGAAGCAGACTTGGCTCTGTCGATTACTCTTACGGCAGTGGCAACGATGATTTCCCCATTTATGACTCCTTTCCTTATGCAGTTGCTGGCCGGTCAATTTGTGCCAATAGATACTTTTGGAATGATGCTCAGCATCTTTAATATGATTATTCTGCCCATTGTAGTAGGATTGCTGTTTAATCATTTTCTGCATGGAAAAGTAAAATGGTTGGATGATATCATGCCGGTGGTTTCTATGGTAGGCATAGCGGTAATCATTACAGTTATTACCGCTGCAGGCCGCGATTCACTGGTTTCCATAGGCATGCTTTTGATATTAGCGGCAATCATACATAATGCCGCCGGATATTTATTTGGATACTGGGGCGGCCGTTTGCTAGGCATGGAAGAGAAGGAATGCCGTACAATTGCCCTGGAAGTTGGAATGCAGAACGGAGGAATGGCTTCAGGACTGGCAGCAGAAATGGGCAAGATCGCTACCGTAGGTTTGGCTCCGGCTGTCTTTGGTCCGTGGATGAATGTTTCGGGTTCTACACTGGCCAACTGGTGGCGTCGTAAGGCACTAAAAAAAGAAGATACAGAAAGAGCTGATGTTAATGCAGCTGGAATACAACAGCAGGCAAATGAAATAAATAGCTAACCGGGGATTTGATAGCAAACAATTTAATTCATTGGGTAAAGATAATATGAAGGGGCATAAGAAGGGAAATAGCCGCAGAAATTTTCTTAAGAATATGGGAATAGGAGGACTCAGTATGGCTGGGATGTCAATGCCGTTTATAGGAGGTCAAATAGCGTATGCAACGCAAAATGTAAAACGAAGTTCCAGTCCTTCTGACTTGGAAATTACAGATCTTCGGGTAACCAGCGTACTCAGAACGCCAATTATAAGGATCTATACCAATCAGGATATAGTAGGACACGGCGATGTGCGTGATATTGGGGATTATCGCTATGCCCTGATGCTGAAGAGTCGGATTTTGGGTGAAAATCCCTGTAATGTAGAGAAACTGTTCAAAATTATAAGTCAATTTGGCCATCACGGTCGCCAGGGCGGTGGGGTTTCGGGCGTAGAAACAGCGCTGTGGGATCTGGCCGGAAAGGCTTACGGCGTGCCGGTATATCAGTTACTGGGTGGCAAATACCGGGATAAAGTTCGTATTTATTGTGATACGACTATGTCGCAGGATCCGCAGGAATACGCCCGCCGGATGCAGGAGCGAGTTGATGCGGGCTATACCTCCCTTAAGATGGATATCGGAATTAACTTGATTGAAGATGTAGAAGATGCACTCGTTAATGCTGAATTCTGGAAGAACAGGCCGGGTGGGCTAAGCGGATGGAACAGCATACCCGGAAGCTACGCAAACACCGAACATCCCTTTACCCGGGTCCAGGTAACCGAAAAGGGAATCGATAAACTTGTGGAATACATCGATGTCATGCGCTCACAAATTGGTTATGAAATTCCCATGGGTACAGATCACTGGGGACACTTTGGTGTAAATGAAGCGATAAAACTGGCCCGTGCCGCTGAGCCTTATAACCTGGCGTATATGGAAGATCTTATCCCATGGACCTATACCGATCAATGGCGACAAATAACTGAATCAACGACTACTCCTACGCAGACTGGCGAAGATATTTATATGCTCGATGGAGGTTTTAAAGAGCTCATCGATAAGCGGGCGGTCAATGTCATTCATCCCGATCCTGTTGGTTGCGGAGGGCTATTAGAGACCAAGAAAATAGGCGATTATGCTCAACAGCATGGTATCCCCATGCAACTGCATCATGCATCCTCACCAGTATCATTTTTGGGGGTGGTTCATGCCGCTGCTGCTACCGAAAACTTTCTCTGGCTGGAGCATCACTTTGTGGATACCCCTTGGTATGATGAGCTGGTAACAGGGGTAGAAAAGCCGATTGTGCAGGATGGATACGTTCCTGTC
>JBEPXF010000072.1:0-11572 GCA_041642075.1 Fodinibius sp. | reverse complement strand
GATATTGAAGCGCTTGCTTTGCTTTGCGGATACCACCAGCCGGTTTCATTCCTACCATACGGTCTGTTTCATAATAGTAATCTCGTATGGCCTCTAGCATAACCAGCGTAACAGGCTGTGTTGCTGCCGGCTGTACTTTACCGGTAGAGGTTTTAATAAAATCTGCACCGGCATGCATAGCAAGGTCACTTGCTTTGCGAATGTTTTCAAAGGTTTGGAGCTCCCCCGTTTCCAAAATTACTTTGAGGTGGGCACCTCCGATAGCTTCTTTTACGGCAGCAATTTCTTCAAATACATAATCATAATTGCCCTTCAGAAATTCTCCACGGGATATAACCATATCCACTTCATCAGCGCCGTCTTCTACAACCTGACGAGTCTCCTCTATCTTAGCTTCAAAAGTAGCCATACCACTTGGGAATGCCGTAGCAACGCTTGCAACGTTAATATCGGTACCGCGCAGGGCTTTCTGAGCGGTTTTAACCATATTTGGATAAACACAAACAGCTGCAACAGTAGGCAGGTCGGGCATATCGGCATGGGGTTCTTTTGCTTTTTGGCAAAGTTGTATGACTTTGCCCGGGGTATCCATCCCTTCAAGAGTGGTTAAGTCAACCATGCTTAAAGCCATCTTAAGCGCCTGTATCTTTGATTCTTTTTTTATACTTCTGCTGTTAAGTCGGCTCACGCGTTCTTTTACTCCCACTTCATCTATGGAGACAGTCTGATTAAAATCCTGCATCTAATACTTAAGTTAATTTAAGAATAAAAATCATTTTGCCGATAATAAGTTAATACAGTGAAGGTAAGAATTAGTTTTAAATGTCCCCAAGTATAATGTCTGCTTTAGGTTGCTATCAATTATAATCACTAAAAGGTATTTTAATTTTTTAATACCCCTATTTTGTATTAATTTTATAAAGATTAATATTTTCTAATGTTTATATGGCGGCAAACGGGGATCAAAGTAGTATTTAGGGCATAAAAGGCATACGGTTAGAAGGTTCAGTTAAATAAAGTGTAACTAATAAAAGTTGGCTATGCAGCAACATCGAATATTACTTGTGGATGACAATGAAGCTATTCATGAGGATATTGAAACTATTTTAAAAGGTTTCCAAAAGAACAAGGAAATAGAAGATATAGAAGGTCGTCTTTTTGGCCCTTCATCCGAAGAGAACAAAAAAGAAGATGATGTTGAGGTAAGCTATGCCATAGACCATGCTTATCAGGGCGAAGAAGCCGTTAAAATGGTCGAGGAAGCTGAGCCTTATTCTCTTACTTTTATGGATGTACGCATGCCACCGGGAATGGATGGTATACAGGCCATCAAAAATATTTGGGATATCAATCCATACACAGAAGTAGTTATTTGCACCGCTTATTCCGATTATTCTTGGGATGAAATTGTTCAAACTCTGGGTAATACGGATAAATTTCTTTTCATGAGGAAGCCTTTTGACTCAACGGCTCTTAAGCAAACGGCCATGTCGTTAACCGCTAAAAGCCAGCTTCAGCAGGAAACTCTAAGGCATACACAACGACTTGAACAAAAAGTTAGAGAACGCACAAAAGAACTTAATAAGCTGGTCAAGGATTACAAAAAAATGAAAGACAAAGCCGAGGAGGCATCGGCTGCCAAGAGTATTTTCCTTGCTAATATGAGTCATGAGATACGTACCCCTATGAATGGAGTTATAGGGATGAATGAATTATTGTTAGATACGGATTTAACGGAAGAACAGCACGAGCTTTCCCAAATGGTTAAAAGAAGTGCCAAATCTTTATTGAGGGTAATCAATGATATCCTTGATTTTTCAAAGATAGAAGCCGGGAAAATGGAAATTGAGTCTATTCCTTTTAACGTTAAAGAGCTGGTTCAGGAAACCATTCATTTGGTATCTTTTTCTGTTAACAGTGAAAATGATAAAAAGAATTAACCATAGAGCATCTTATAGATAATAAGGTACGGGATGAGCTTGTTGGAGATCCCACCCGACTAAAACAAATCCTGGTAAATTATGGGAATAATGCTGTCAAGTTTACGGATGAAGGAAAAATAATATTTAAAGTGGAATGCCTTGAGGCTGAAGGGGATAAATACCTGATAGAATTCTCAGTTCAGGATACCGGAGAGGGAATCCCCCAGGAAAGACAAGAAAAACTTTTCGATTCATTTACCCAGGTAGATTCCTCAACAACCCGAAAATATGGTGGCACGGGCCTGGGTTTAGCCATCTGTCGTCAGCTGGCAGAGTTGATGGAGGGAGAGGTAGGGGTAAACAGTACAGTTGGAGAAGGCGCTACCTTTTGGTGCCGTATACCCATGCGAGAGTTTAAGGAAGAAACCCAAGGAAAAGTTGATGAACAGAAAACGGTAAAAGATACCACTTTCCGTCCAGAGTCCAGCCAATATAGAATATTAGTAGCTGAGGATAACAAGGTAAATCAGATCGTAACTCAGAAAATACTCGAAAAGGCAGGTTACGAAGTGGATATTGTAGAAACAGGAACTGAAGCGGTAAAGGCCGTTGAAGATAATGACTATGCCTGTGTTTTAATGGATATACAGATGCCGGAAATGGACGGCTATGAAGCGGCTTCTTTAATCAGGGAAACAGAAAAGGTGAGCAATGAATTTATTCCAATCATAGCGTTGTCTGCTGCGGTCACAGAAGAAGATCGGAGGAGATCTCAGGAAGTGGGCATGAATGATTATGTCGGGAAACCAGTGGAGAAAGATGATCTTTTAAGAGCATTAAAAGAGGCGGTTAGTATGAATGGCGATGTTACTGGTAATTCATAGTTATGAATCCATAATTCATGCAAAAACTTTTCTTAGAAAGGGCACTTATTAATATTAATGTTTGGGTAGCCAGTATCGTTTGTTTATTGCTGATGCTATTTTTTTTCCGGCGGGGGAGACTTTTGCACAGGATCAAAATATTGAGTTCAATCACCTGACCCAACAGGACGGACTTTCGCAAAGTACTGGGCAGGTAATCTATCAGGATAGTGAAGGATACATGTGGTTTGGTACCAATGATGGCTTAAACAGATATAATGGCTATCAAATGACGGTGTTTAAGCACGACCCTAAAGATTCCACCACCATAAGTTCTAATAATATAAGTGAAATTTATGAAGATGATCACGGGGTACTGTGGATAGGAACTTCCGGCGGTGGACTTAATAGTTTTGATAAAGAAACACAAAAATTTACCCATTACCGGGTTAATTACGAAAACCGGGAAGAGAGTATAAGTGATTATTCAATCACAAGTATTGTCGAAAGAGAAAACGGGGAATTCTGGATAGGGACCTATAATGGGTTGAATTATTTTGAACGGGAAAGTGAGGAATTTTTCCATTTCTATGCAGATTCCAGCGATACCGAGAGTCTGAGCAATGATTATATCAACTGTCTTTATGAAGATTCCCGGGGAAATTTGTGGATTGGAACCAATGAAGGACTAAACCTCTGGAATTCAGAAACAGAATCTTTTGAAAACTTCAAACATGATCCGGCAAACCCATCAAGTTTAAGCGGGGATCGTATAATGGAAGTCTATGAAGATAACCAGGGCAATCTTTGGGTGGGAACAGGAAATGGATTGAATAAGCTGGATCGAGAAACGGAGACCTTCCAATCTTATATCCATGAGGATGATGATCCCCATAGTATTAGTGGAAATATTATTTTCTCCATTTTGGAAGACAGCAGGGGTGTCTTATGGGTCGGTACCGAAAATAATGGATTAAATCAGTTTGACAGGGATGAAGAGCGATTCTACCATTACAGGAATAATCTGGATAATCCCAATAGCCTATCTGACGATGCAGTTTACTCACTATATGAGAATAATGATCAAATTTTGTGGATAGGCACCTATTCGGGGGGAATTAACTTTTTAGACCGAAAAAGTCCAAAGTTTGAGCATTACGAGTATGAATCATTTAGCAATTATCCCTTGAGTAATAATTCAGTTACCTCTTTTCTAAAAGATAGCAGGGGCAATATGTGGGTGGGAACCGATGGAGGTGGATTAAATCTATTTGATCAAAAAAACGACCGCTTTTATCCTATTAAGCATGACCCTGATGACAGCAACAGCCTTGCCAGCGATGTTGTATTAACCCTGCTCGAAGATTATAATCAAAATATATGGATTGGTTATTATAACGGAGGCATCAGTAGGTTTAATGTGGCTGATAGTACTTTTGAGCATTATAAACACGATCCTGATGATACAAATAGCCTTTGTCATAATGATGTTTTTGATCTTTATGAAGATGAAGATCAAAATATCTGGGTTGGTACAAATGGAGGTGGGGTGTGTAAACTGGATCCTGAAACCGGAAATTTTACCCAATACCCACAGGAGGAAGGAACAATCAGGGATATCTATATTGATCCCCAGGATCGACTCTGGATGGGGACTTATGGAGGAGGGCTAAAACTACTTAATCGAGAAGAAAATTCTATTTGGAATTTTTATGAAGGAGAGGAAGGGTTAACGAGCAATATAGTACTTGTAATACACGAAGATCAGGAAAACAGGTTTTGGATCGGTACTAAAGAAGGGGGTCTGCATCATTTTGTTTTTGATTGGGATCATCATGAGTTTACTAACTTCAGTGTGAATGATGGCTTACCTAACAACCAGGTTAAAGGCATATTAGAGGACAACTCCGGGAACTTGTGGTTGAGCACGAATAACGGCATTTCAAAGTTTAATCCCAGTGATACTACCTTTACAAACTATCATCTGGAAGATGGGTTAAAGGGACAAGAGTTTAATGACCTTTCATATTATAAAGATAACGAAGGATATATGTATTTCGGGGGAAATAACGGTTTTAACCGTTTCCATCCCGACAGTGTTCAAATAGATTCCTTTGTGAATCCATTAGTTCTAACGGATTTTAAAGTCTTTAACGAGTCTGTATCCATCGGGGAAGATTCTCCCCTTCAAAAAAATATAAATTATGCCGATCGAATCGAGCTACCCCATACCGCTTCTATATTTTCTTTTGAGTTTGCTTCCCTGAATTATAATACCATCAAGGGAGATACCTATGCCTACATGCTTGAAGGTTTTGACTCTGACTGGAACCAAGTAGGCGAAGATCGATCGGCCACTTATACAAATATTGATCCTGGTGAATATACCTTTAGGGTTAAGTCAGCAAACAGTGATGGGATATGGAATACGGAAGAGGAGTCCATCAAGTTGATAATAACTCCTCCTTTTTGGCGGACCACTTGGTTTTACTTGTTTTCTGTTTTATTCGTATCCGGATTGATTTATGGAGGATATCGTTACCGGGTGCGCACTGTTAGAAGACAAAATAAAATGCTTGCCCGCAAAGTAGCGAAGCGAACCAGCCAATTAGATAAGAAAAACAAAGAGCTTCAAGAGACCCTTGAAGACTTAAGCAGTATGCGTAGCGAACTTATTAAAAAGGCTCATAAGGCGGGAATGGCAGATCTGGCAACCGGGGTATTGCACAATGTTGGCAATATTTTAAACAGCGTAAATACATCAAGCGACGTAATTCACGAAACGATTCATCGATCCAAGATCAATAACTTTAAGAAAGCAAATCAATTGCTGAAGGATAAAAAAGATAATTTCGAAGATTTCCTTTTAAATGATCCGAGAGGTAAAGATCTGATTCAATATTATTTAAAGCTTGAGGAACCGCTTGATAAAGAGTATGAAAAAATTAAAGAACAGGCCTCAAGACTTAAGCAAAAAGTTAATCTCATTTCCGAAGTAATCGAAGCGCAGCAGGACTATGCAAAGGTAGGGCGCGTTAATGAAAAAATCAGTCTTAAAGAAGTAACTAAAGACGCACTTAAGCTGCAGGCTGGAAGTATCGATCGCCATAATATTGATGTTCAGGAAGATTATAACGATACGGTAAAAATCCAGATTCAAAAGAGTAAATTTATCCATATTCTGATTAATCTTTTCAAAAACGCCAAGGAAGCTATGGAAGGGATGGCGCCAGGCCAAAAACAACTTGACATACGAACATGGGAGGATTCGGAAATGGTTCATCTTTCTATAACTGATAACGGAGAAGGAATAAAGAAAGAGAACCTAAACAGCATTTTTAACCATGGATTTACTACCAAAGAAGAAGGCCATGGCTTCGGATTGCACACCTGTGCGAACTATATGACCGAAATGGGGGGAGAGATTAAGGCGCAAAGTGAGGGCAAGGGAAAGGGCACCACATTTACCGTAAGTTTTCCCCGGAAGTTAGAGACAGAAAAGGGATCTTGACTTTATTAAAAGTTTCTTCATCTAAATTGCTCAGTGTATGTAGAAATATAGGATCAGATCATACAAACGTATTACTGTTTGCAGAATATTATTTTAGATGTTCATATCTCCGAATATTTTTTTAGCTATATTGACCATAGATTCAGCCTGTGTAAACGTTATCTTTCCTTTCCTCATAGGTATGGGATTTATCTTGTTTGGCCTTGCTGTTGAATCAAATAAAAATGGGGCTTTTGGAAATAGTTCTTTTTCTTTAGGGAAAGCACACCGTCTTTCTCAGGCCAATTACGGTCCCCGTATACTTGGCTTTGCCGGAAGTTTTCTGCTGATTTCACAAAATATAGATTAAAACATAAAGCTAAATTTTAAGAGGAGGGTATATGGACATCTCAATTAATATTTGGGCAGTATTAGTGGCTACAATTTCTACCTTTGTTATAGGTGGAGTTTGGTACGGGCCTCTTTTTGGAGAGTCTTGGATGTCTGCAGTGGGCATGACGGAAGAGGACATTGGAGACAGGAACATGACCAAAATATTTGGCTTTGCATTTATTTTTGAACTAATTATAGCTTTTAATTTGGCAATGTTTTTGACGGGAACACCGGAAGCAGCAGCACAGATGACTGCCATAAAAGGAGCTTTTTACGGATTTTTAGCAGGGTTTGGCTGGATTTTTCTGGCTATGGCAGTGAATAGTTTGTTTGAGGATAAATCCTGGAAATATGTGTATATAAATGGTGGTTACTGGACGGTTTCCTTCACGGTAATGGGACTTATCTTGGGAGCTTGGACCTAAGTTCTGTTTCCTCTATTTTCGGGTTCAATTCAAACATTTGAACATCAGAAAGAAAATGTAATGGTTTTATGAAATATATTGGAGCCCATGTTAGTGCTGCAGGAGGCGTTGAAAATGCACCTAAACGAGCCCATGAAATAGGTGCTACCGCTTTTGCGTTGTTTACCAAAAACCAGCGGCGCTGGGAAGGTCCACCTTTAACCAGGGAAAATATAGAAGGATTTAAAAAGAACTGTAAGAAATACGGTTACTCTATGGACCAGGTGATGCCCCATGACAGTTATCTTATCAATTTAGGGCATCCTGAGCGGGATAAACTGGAAAAATCACGTAACGCTTTTCTGGATGAAATACAGCGCTGTGAGCAGCTGGGAATAAAATTTCTAAACTTTCATCCCGGCAGCCATCTCAATAAGATAAGTTTGGAAGAATGCCTTAACCGTAATGCAGAGTCCATAAATTGGACATTGGATCAAACGAAAGGAGTAACAGCTGTGATTGAAACAACCGCCGGACAAGGCACCAACACCGGTTTTACTTTTGAACACCTCGCAGCAATTATTGACGGAGTAGAAGATAAGAGCAGGGTGGGAGTTTGTATTGACAGCTGCCATGCCTTTGCTGCTGGCTATGATCTTTCTACCAAAGAAGGATATCAACAAATGTTTAAGGAATTTGAAGAGGTTGTAGGATTTGAATATTTAGAGGGAATACATCTCAACGACTCCAAAAAAGCACTGGGTAGCCGGGTCGATCGCCATAATAATATAGGGGAAGGGGAAATCGGGTTAAATGCCTTTAAGCTGATGATGCAGGATAAACGTCTGAATGGTATCCCAATGATTCTGGAAACGCCAAACACTGAGCGATGGCCTGAAGAAATTGAGATGCTGAAAGAATTTGCAGGCATAGGTTCTATTCAGCAGTGAATGATTATTCTAATAGCTAAAAGATTCTTTGGAAACTATATCGTTTATACCTGATAAGGTTATAAAATGACGGTTGAAAGAGTCTTTTTAGGTTATGTCCGATCCTTTGTTTTCGTTCTTGCATTATTCGCCCATTCCTTTATTTTGGATGGGTAGCTTTTTAAAGTTCTTTTAGCTTTGAAAAATATTTGCAAAGCGGGAAAAATAATTTCAAATGCTAAGGGTATTACCCCGGTAAATAGGAAAGCAATTAATATTTATTAGGGGTAAAGAAGAAACTGATTTTTAACTTTTTATAAATACTGATATAAGATGCAATTACTGGGATTTGATATAGGAAGTTCAGGTATTAAAGCATCACTCGTTGATGCAGCCACGGGGAAAGAAATTGCTTCGGCTACTTCTCCCGGTAAAGAGCTTGGGATGGATGCTCCACAACCCGGCTGGGCAGAACAGAATCCTGAGACATGGTGGCAGCATATCTTAAACGTAAGTCATGAGGTTTTAGAAGCAGAGGAGGCTGATCCCGCGGCTGTAGCGGGTATCGGTATCGCCTATCAAATGCACGGCCTGGTGCTGGTAGATGAGAATCAAAACGTATTGCGTCCGGCTATTATCTGGTGCGACGGACGGGCGGTTGAGATCGGGAATAAAGCTTTTAAAGAGATTGGTGAATCCTACAGCTTAGAACACTATTTGAATTCTCCCGGTAATTTTACCGCTTCCAAGTTGCGGTGGGTCAAAGAAAATGAGCCGGAACTGTTTTCAAAGATACACAAGGCGATGCTGCCCGGTGATTATGTGGCTATGAAGCTTTCCGGTCAAATTCGAACCTCAATATCAGGACTTTCAGAAGGTATTTTCTGGGATTACCTTTCCTCTGATATTGCTACTAAACTATTGGATTATTATAACCTCTCCCCGGATTTACTTCCCGATTACGATCCGAACTTTGCTGTTTCAGGTACGCTTACATCCCAGGCGGCAGACGAACTGGGCTTGAAAGAAGGTATTCCTATAGGTTATCGCTCCGGTGATCAACCCAATAATGCGCTTTCACTGAATGTATTAAATCCCGGAGAAGCCGCCGCTACAGCCGGTACCTCGGGCGTTATCTATGGGGTTACGGACAAGCCCCTGTACGACGAACAATCGCGTGTTAATACCTTTGTGCACGTAAATCACGATGAGAAACAGTCCAGGTATGGGGTGCTGTTATGCATCAACGGTACCGGTATTTTAAACAGCTGGTTAAAGAATAAGCTATTTAACGAACTGCATAGTTACGAAGAAATGAATCAGATGGCATCTGACATAGCGATAGGGTCAGATGGTGTCCATGTCTTTCCCTTTGGAAACGGACCCGAACGAGTGCTCGGACAACGAGGAATTGGTTCTCAATTCAGAAATATTGATTTTAATCGTCATTCCAAGGCGCATATTATCCGGGCAGCCCAGGAAGGCATCGCTTTTTCAATGAATTATGGCCTACAGGTTATGCATCAAATGGGTCTGAAAATTGATACTATTCGGGTAGGTAAAGGAAATATGTTTTTGAGTAATGTTTTTCGGGAAGCTTTTACAAATACCACCGGACTTGCGGTTGAGCTTTACGACAGCAGCGGCTCTTACGGTGCCGCTATTGGAGCAGGTATCGGGATTGATGCATTCACTGACAGAGAGGAAGCCTTTCAGGGTCTTGGAAAAAGTGATACGCTACAGCCCGATCCAAAGCTAGAAAAAGCCTACTCTTCGGCTTATGACCGATGGAAGGAGAAATTAGAAAAGGAATTGAAAGATAATTGACAATACTATACTAAAAAATTTAGATGCTATTTCAATGAATAAATAGGAACTTTTAGGTATATTTTAATTTATTCAATTTGAAGGCGGGTATCCGACGAAAATACCAAAATAGTAAATTTCCAAATAGCTAAGTTATTGCTAACTAATTAATATTATTGACTTTTTATGAAGATTACTACCGGAGATACTTCTTACTTTCCAGATATCAATGAAATCCCCTTTGAAGGTAAAGATTCAAAGAATCCATTATCATTTAAATATTATGATGCCGACCAAAAAGTCGGGGATAAAACTATGCAAGAGCATCTGCGTTTTGCGGTAGCCTATTGGCATACCCTTTGCGAAACCGGTGGAGATCCATTTGGGTGGGGAACCCGCAAATGGCCATGGATGAAGTATGATGATCCCGTGGATCGTGCCCGTGCAAAGATGGATGCTGCTTTTGAGTTTATCACGAAACTAGGGGTTCCTTTTTACTGTTTCCACGATGTGGATGTTGTTGATGAAGCAGATAGTATTGCCGAAACAGACCGACGGCTTCAGACCATGGTTGATTATGCTAAGGAGAAGCAGGAAGCCAGTGGAGTGCAGCTATTATGGGGAACGGCGAATTTGTTTAGTCATCCGCGCTATATGAATGGGGCGGCAACAAATCCTGATTTCGAAGTTGTTACACATGCTGCTACTCAGGTAAAACGAGCACTGGATGCTACTATCGAGCTCGGTGGACAAAACTACGTGTTTTGGGGTGGAAGAGAAGGTTATATGTCGCTGCTCAATACAGACATGAAGCGTGAAAGAGACCATCTTGCCCGATTTTTACATATGGCGAGGGATTACGGACGAAAAAATGGTTTTGAGGGCACTTTCCTTATTGAGCCCAAGCCGATGGAACCCACCAAGCATCAATACGATTTTGATACAGCTACGGTCATCGGCTTTTTGCGGGAATACGATCTGCTGGATGATTTTAAAGTGAACATTGAGGTAAATCATGCCATACTTGCCAAGCATACTTTCGAGCACGAGCTGCAAGTGGCTGCAGATGCGGGACTGCTAGGAAGCATCGATGCTAATCGCGGTGATTACCAAAACGGTTGGGATACCGATCAGTTTCCCGCTGATATTTTTGAGCTCACCCAGGCTATGCTGATAATCCTGCAGTCTGGCGGTTTTGAGACCGGGGGAATCAATTTTGATGCAAAGATCCGTCGTAATTCTACCGATCTTGAAGATCTGTTTTATGCCCATATTGGCGGTATGGATGTATTGGCACGGGCTCTGCTGACTGCCCATGAAATTCTTGAAAATTCATCCTATGAAGAACTCCGCAAGGAACGGTATGCCTCTTATGATAATGGAGACGGAGCCGCCTTTGAAAATGGAGAATTGAGTCTGACAGACCTTAAGAAATTGGCTGAAGAAAATGGAGAGCCAGAGCAGATTAGTGGTCGTCAGGAATATTTTGAAAATCTGATTAATCAGTATATCTAATAAATAGATGATATAGGATATTCCCCGTTCATTAGTAAAGTAAATAGTATAGAATAATATATTGGAAAGATCAGATTTCAAGGGTAAGCTTGGAGGAAAACAGGTTGATTTATACACGCTTGAAAATGCCAACGGCGTAATGGCCTCAATAACTAACTATGGTGGGCGATTGGTAGAACTGTCGATTCCAGACCGCTTGGACAACTTTGACAATGTGGTAGTAGGATATTCTTCTATGGAGGAATTCCTA
>JBEPXF010000071.1:0-11588 GCA_041642075.1 Fodinibius sp. | reverse complement strand
ATTTACGTAGGATGTGTGATTGCTATTTTAGCTTCTCATGTAACCGAAATCCCCTATTACCTGGGACTGATTGTTACGGATGCATTTACTGGGAAATCGGTGATGGGCGGGGCGGTAGGCTCATTAATTGTGATAGGTATTCAGCGCGGTGTATTTTCCAATGAAGCCGGTCTCGGAACTGAAGCTCTTGCACACGGAGCTGCTAAAACAAAAGAGCCTGTAAGAGAAGGCCTTGTCGCCATGCTCGGTCCGGCTATTGATACGATTATAACCTGCACGATGACAGCTCTCGCTATTTTAGTAACAGGAGTATGGAAATCCACGGAAGCCAATGGCGTAACCCTTACCCTCAACGCATTTAACGAGGCCTTGCCAACCGTCGGTACATATCTGCTGGTCATATGCGTAGTCTTTTTTGCTATAAGTTCTATGCTCACTTATTCGTATTATGGCACTAAATGCCTGGGATTTTTAATTGGGGCTGAACGACAACACTGGTACAACTATTTTTATGTAGCATCCATTGTTTTTGGCTCTATCGCCTCTATTGGAGCGGTAATAGATCTTATCGACGGGATGTTTGCCCTGATGGCCATACCAACCATGGTATCCGGATTGATTTTAGCCCCGAAGGTTATGGAGGTTGCCCGGGATTATTTTTCAAGAATTGGCACGTTTAAAGAATATAAATAAGCCTTGGAATTAATAGTCTCACTTTTGAATAATGTTCATTATTGCATCTGATGAGCAATATAATATCTCATATGTAGCGTATGAGGGGAAACAGTGAAAGCCTTGAGAGCGGATTGTCCGTTGTCGAGCACCTCTTTTTTGTTGACAGATAATGCCTTTCGCACATAAAAATTAGGCCTTCATCGTCCCTTCATATTCCAGACGATTTATATTATTTACAACCTTGGGGTATAGCTGTCTATTGCCAAATAAATTAATGAATAAAAGGGGTGCTCATTAATAAGTAAGGAGAGATGCTATTCTGTGCTAACCCTTTCTATTTGTCAGGCAAGCACTTTTGTCCTGTAACTTTCGCTGTGAAAAGTACGTATCTTTGCATCGCTCTGAGGAGAGCAACAATTAACATCTAATTAGCTGATAATGAAATAAATTTTATATAAATAATGAAAATATTCAAAGGATTATTCTTAATCGCTACAGTAAGCCTGCTATGGGTTAGTAGTGCTAAGGCTAATTCTAACACCAATCAACTCAGTGAGAATATATTTGAAGCCATTCGCAGCATCGATTATACCAGTATAAACGTGTTACTTTCTGATGATATTGATGTCAATAAACGAGATGAGAAAGATAGTACTCCATTGATGGTTGCTACGGAGATAGGAAATCATCGCATTTTAGATATTATCTTATCTCATAATCCAGATATTAATTTGCGCAATAAGGAGGGAAAGACAGCGTTAATAATAGCAGCTGAGACAGGTCAGCTGCAGGTGGTTGAAAAACTGTTGGCACACAATGCTGATTCAACGATTGAGGACAGAAATGGTAATACAGCCTTAACCCTGGCAGCAAAATTTGGTCATCAAAAAATTGTAAGTTTTTTTAAGGAAATGCGAACGCAACCTACCCTTGCAAAGTAGCATTCTAAGCATAGATACCCTTCAAGTCCCGGTGGTAACCCATCGGGACTTTTTTATTGGGCTAAATATGGAATGGTGGTGGTAATCTGTTATATTTTAATGAACCGTCATTAAAATGTGGGTATGGCAGAAAATATTATTTTAGGTATAGATCCCGGATCGCGTACCACGGGTTTTGCTATTCTTACCAGACAAAAGGATAAGCTCGTTGCACTGCGTTGCGATACAATAAATATGGCTTCGATGGATGATCATTCTGATCGTCTGCAGTACATCTTTGATAAGGTTTCTAAAATAGTTTCTTCTTTTAATCCTACCTCCTGTGCTGTTGAGACACCCATTTATGGAGTTGATCCCCAGGCAATGCTCAAACTTGGGCGGGCCCAGGCCGCGGCTATGCTGGCTATTACCAATTATGATATTTCGGTTACAGAATACTACCCTAAGCAGGTAAAAAAGTCAATTACCGGCAACGGGAATGCAAGCAAAGAACAGGTCGCTTTTATGCTTCGCAAGATGGTGAATCTTCCGGAAGAAAAACTTTCAAAAGATGCTACGGATGCGCTTGCGGTAGCGTGGTGCCACCTAATGAAGCAAAACAGTATCCAGAATAATATCCCCAAATCTCAGAACAAAACCCATCAGAATAATAGTAAATCCAGTTGGGAAAGCTTTGTCGCTAATAATCCCGATCGGATACGCTCTTAATATTTTATGATTGCATATTTAAAAGGTATTGTACACAATAAGGCAGAAAACCAGCTTGTTTTGGATGTGCACGATGTTGGCTATCTGCTTGAGATCTCCACACAGACCCTGGAAGAACTACCCGCGAAAGGAGAAGAAGTGGAGTTATTGGTCCATCATCATATAACGGATAATGATCAGCGGTTGTTTGGCTTTTTAGGCCAAAACGAAAAAGATCTATTTGAGCTTTTAATCACTGTCAAGGGAGTAGGTCCTAAATTGGGACTCACCATACTTTCGGGTTTGCCGGCAGAAGAGATAACAGGCGCTATTGTGCAGAAAGACAAGGGAACCCTTTCCCAGATTAAAGGAATCGGAAAAAAGACGGCAGAACGAATGATCCTTGAGCTTAAGGATAAGGTTTCTGAAATGGTCGATGCAACCTATACTTCTACCTCGTCTGTGGTTTCCGGAGATTTGAAGAAAGAGGCTATTTCTGCCCTTCAGTCGCTCGGGTTTAAAAAACGCGACTCTGAGAAGGCTGTTGGTATGGCCGTAAAAAATGGCCAGTCGGCCGATAACGTGCAAGAACTGGTAAAGCAGGCACTTGCCCAGCTAAATACGTAACAATTATTTAACAGCCTACGGGTTTAATATTAGACGGACCCTTTGTACTATTGAGTACATAAAGTTTTGGTAATATTCTGCTTATATAAATTAAATATAGAATTTAACTTTTTGCCCGTGTCTAAAAAAAACATTCTAGTGGTCGATGATGAGAAAGACTTGCTTGATCTAATTGAATACAACCTGAAAAAGGAAGGATTTGATGTCCTTAAGGCTGAAGATGGTCAGGAAGGAATTGAAGCTGCCCGTAAACATCAGCCTGACTTAATCCTGCTAGATATAATGATGCCCAAAATGGACGGACTGGAAGTGGTAGAGCGTATCCGCGATGACAGCCAGCTCAAACGTATCCCCGTGATTTTTCTAACAGCCCGTGGAGATGAAAAAACAGAAGTAGAAGGGCTTGATAAGGGCGGTGATGATTATATAACAAAGCCGATCAGTACCACCAAGCTCATATCACGCATAAAAGCCGTCTTGCGTCGTTTTGAGGATACTGCTGTTGAAGATCAGAATAAAATAAACGTACACGATATTACTATTGATAAAGATCGTTATATCGTAACCCAGGCTGGGGAAGAATTTCAACTGCCCCGCAAGGAATTTGAGCTGCTTTACTTCCTGGCCAGTCGAAAGGGAAAAGTAATGGATCGCCAGACACTCCTAAATCACGTTTGGGGCAATAATGTGTATGTGGTTGATCGAACGGTAGATGTACATGTCCGAAAAATACGTAAAAAGCTGGGAGATGAATATATTGAAACCGTAAAAGGCGTCGGATATCGTTTTAAGGAATAAGGAATGAAGAAGGCTTCGTTTAAAAAATCATCCCGCCTCTCTTTTAAAATTGCACTTGGCTCGGCTTTGGCTGTGGGGCTAGTGGGTTTTGGATTGGCTTATCTTTTCTTTACCCCCGGCCTGGTTTCTCTTCTTCTCTTCGATCTGGTCCTCATACTGGTAACATTTGGATTGGTCTACTATGTAAGTTATAGGCTCCAGTTTCGGCGAATGGAGCAGTTAAATCGAATAAACAGAAGTATTGCACGAAAACGTTTTGAGGATTATTCGGATTTTACCTCCGAAAACCGTGATGAGCTAGACTATGTAATTACCCAGTCTATTCGTGCCAGTAAGACCATTGAGCGTGAAATCCAGCGTCTTAACCGTATTGAGAACTATCGCAAGGAGTTTATCGGGGATATTTCTCACGAGCTTAAAACACCTATTTTTGCAGTCCAGGGGTTTATAGAAACGCTGCTTAACGGGGCTATTGATGATGATGAAGTAAACCGGAAATTTTTGAAAAAGGCGATGAGGAATGTCAATCGCCTGATCTTTTTAACCAAAGATTTGATGGAGATTTCCAAGCTCGAAACCGGAGAGTTGAAATCCGAAGTGCAGGATATTAACCTTCGGAAAATTGTTGATGATACCGTGGAGAACCTGCAATATAAAGCTCAAAGAGAGAATGTTACATTGCGTAAAGAAGGATTTGATAAAGATATTATTGTAAGCGCTGACCAAAATCAGATTAAACAGGTACTTATCAATCTTATTGAAAATGCAATTAAATATAATGTACCGGAAGGAAGTGTAACTGTAGGCATAAAACCTTTTTCGAGGGACGAAGACAAGGTATTGGTTTATGTTCAGGATACCGGTATCGGGATTGAGCAGCAGTATATTGAGCGGGTCACGGAACGCTTTTTCCGCATTGACAAGTCGCGTTCGCGGGAAAAAGGGGGTACCGGGCTGGGACTGGCTATTGTCAAACACATAATGGAAGCGCATGGAGAGGAGTTCTTTATAGAAAGTACGCCCAATGTAGGGTCTACATTCAGCTTTACGCTAAGTAAAGTACGGCGCGCAGCCGGCTTCCCGGAATAAAGAGATGACCTTTCACTCTCATCGCATTTTTAGGTACCTTTCCGGTAACAAATTTTGATATCAAAAATAGTTTATCAGTCATGTTTCATGCAGTAATAATGGCCGGTGGATCCGGTACACGTTTTTGGCCCAAAAGCACTAGAAAGCATCCCAAGCAGTTTCTAAATCTGTTTGGCGACCAAACCATGCTACAGACTACGGCAAACCGGATCAAGGAGCTTATCCCTGCCGAGCGCCTGTGGGTCATAACCAACGATCGCTATGTCAATTTGGTAAAAAAACAACTTCCTGAAGTTCCTCAAAAGAATATCATTGGTGAGGCCGTCGCTAAAAATACGGCTCCCTGCGTGGCCCTGGCTGCTTCTTTAATTCAGGAAGAAGATCCCGACGCCACACTGGCCATACTTCCGGCAGATCACCTTGTCCGGGATCCGGAGGAATTTCGCCAGGTGCTGAAAGCTGCGAATAGCAAAGCGCGTGAAGGAGACAATCTGGTTACGATAGGCATAGAACCCAATAGGCCGGAGACAGGATACGGTTATATAGAATTTGACACAGAACAGTCCGAGACCCATCAGGAGAAAGAAATAAGAAAGGTTAAGCAGTTCCGGGAGAAACCCGACTTGCAAACCGCCCAGCAATTCATCGGTTTGGGAAACTTCTTATGGAACAGTGGGATGTTTGTGTGGAGTGCGGAAACTATTCTTGGTGAGTTCAAAAAGCATCTGCCGGAAATAAGTGAGCATATAGATGCCCTTACTCCCGCCATAGGCAGCAAGATGCAGAAAGAAGCCATTGATCAATTTTATCATGCCAGTCCATCTATTTCAATTGACTACGGCATAATGGAGCAGTCGGACAGTGTATATGTGGTTCCCGGATCTTTTGGATGGAGTGATGTTGGCAGCTGGAACGCTGTATATGATTTACGGGAGAAAGATGAGAAGGGCAATGTTATTGAGGCTGAAAATATATCCCTGACCCAGTCCAAAAATAATCTCGTGCAGAGCAATAGCGACAAGATGATTGCGCTTGTAGGGGTCGAAGGTCTGGCAGTGGTAGAAACCGATCGGGCTATTTTGGTGTGTAACTTAGATGAAGCGCAGGGAGTCAAGCAGATCGTAAATCAGCTGAAGGAAGAAGAGAAAAACAAAAAATATTTATAGCAGAAAGGTTCTCAGTTCAAACTGATACTACTTGTGATATCTTGTTAATTAGAATTTTCCAGGGATCCCTATCTATATTTCTACAGTTAACTGGTCGTAAGCAAGCTGAACGTGATCGGGAAGGCGTTCATTGCTTTTACTGTGATTAACCGAAGAGTTCATGTGGATGAGGTAGGTTTGAGGAACTCCAAGTTCATTAGCTGTGGATACAGCTTGGGGAATAGTCATGTGGGTCGGGTGTTCGGGCTTCCATCGCAGTCCGTCGAGTACCAGCATTCTGGATCCCACAATTTTTTCTTTTGTAGCATCGGGGATGGCATTTACATCCGTGAGGTAAGAAAGGTCATTAACTCGGTAGCCCAGTACATTTATTTTTCCATGAGTAGCGGGCAGAGGAGTAATTTTCAGATCCCGGAAGGTAAATGAATCGGGGACTTCCTGAAGATCCAGAGAAGTTGCCCCGGGATACCGGTCAGGGCCAAACATATAGTCAAACCGTTTGCGAATGGCATGGAGGCATTTTTTCCCGGCATAAACAGGAATACTCTGGTTTTGCTCGTAACAAAAAGGGCGTAGATCATCCAGGCCTGAGATATGATCCATGTGTTCGTGTGTAATCAGTACCAAGTCTATATGGGAGAGACCCGAACGGATGCTTTGCAGGCGAAATTCGGGGCCGGTATCAATAACGATAGACGACTCATCTGTTTCTATCCATGCTGAGCAGCGCCATCGAACATTTCGAGGATCCCCATCCAGCCGCTCTTTGCCAAAACCGCCTGCCACAGGCACCCCCATGGAGGTACCGGTTCCTAAAAAAGTTAATTTCATTCTTCTAAATCTATATCTAGCTCTTCAATTTCCTGATCCTGGAATTGTTCGAAGCGATCCCACAGTTCTTCCAAGTGTTTTCGTACCGCTGGTTTAATATAAATATCCTGTAGGGATTGATCCTGAAGTACTCTTGCTAAAAGCCCCACTTGTTGTTGTTCAGGTTTCTTTTTGTTTAAAACGACCAGCTTTTCCCCTTCCATTACGCAGGAATCACCTCTAAAGGTACCTTTTTCTTTACGTATGGCGTAGCCCGATTGTTCTACCAGCTGTTCCAGTTCTAAAAGTAGTTTTTCTGTCTTCATACTGCAGTTTTAAAAAGTAATTCCCAGTTGGAGACTATGCCCTTTTATCCGGTAATCATATCTTTCTTCTTCAACATTGTAGTTGCGAAGATCGTACTTGTATCCAAAGCTTAAGCCTATCCTGTTGTTAAACAGCCGGTCGAGATAGAGCCGTCCATTTAGTGCAACTGACCCCAGAGATCCGCCAAAAAGTCCGCCGGATGCAAAAGCAAAGCCATAAGATGGCAGGACTCCCGCCTTTAGGCGTACCTTCTGGGTAGGACGAACCATCGCTTTTATACCGGTACCGGCGGTAAGGCTGCCAAAGCGGAAACGATCCAGGCTAGCCACATTCTGGCTATTGGTAATATTTACATATCTGGAAGCAATTTGAATGGGTAGCTGGATAAGAACCTCTCCGGTTGCGAAGAGAGGGAATCCGTAATTGAGGTTTCCGCCCGCATCAAAATAACCTACATTATCACTACCTGTAATTTCTCCACCGGCCCCCATAAAAAGGTTAAGGGTGTGGCCGCTATAGCCGGCGCGAATAATCGGAGCATCGTAGTTAAATTGTCCGGCCAGTTCAACAGATTCATCTCCCTGATACGTTACTGTAGTAGGCTCTATACCCAGGTATACCTCTGATGTTATACGAGATAAAGACGACCGGTCATTATCCATAGAAAACATCTGGGCCTCCGCATTGGCCTGCATAGTTGATATAAATCCGGCCGTTAAGCAAATAATTAAAAAAGATCGTATCATCGTAAAATCATTTAAGGAATGATTCTTCATAAATTTACATTTATAAATTCAGTTACACTAGATAAATAACAGCTTACAATCTATGAAATCTCTCGGATTACTGATAACCTTATTAATGCTCACTTTTTCGTTTATGAGTGAAAATAATACTTCTGTTTATGAATTTGAACCTACAAATATTGACGGTGAAGAAACATCACTGCAAAAGTATGAGGGAAAGGTATTGCTTATAGTTAATACGGCTTCTGAATGCGGTTTTACTCCCCAATACGAAGGATTGCAAAATATTTTTGAGGAATATAACGATCAGGGATTTGTAGTTCTCGGTTTTCCCGCGAACAATTTTGGAGGACAGGAACCGGGCAGCGACGAGGAGATAAAGCAATTTTGCAATGTGAATTACGATGTGAATTTCCCGTTATTTTCAAAAGTTTCGGTAAAAAGTGAAGATCAGCATCCCCTGTTTGAATACCTTACAACGGCCTCAAACCCCGATTTTACCGGTGAAATCAAATGGAATTTTGAGAAATTTTTGATTGGAAAAGACGGAGAGCTGGTCCGCCGTTTCCGCAGTGATACCGAGCCCGAAAGCGATGAAATTTTAAAGGCAATAGAAACGGCTTTGGATAGTTAATACAATGTATCCCTAATACATCCCATCACCATCCCGACAGAGGGCCGTAACTGATACTTACGGTCCTCCTTTTATTTTTGGTCAATTTAACAGGTGTGAAATCAGCAGGAATTTTGGAATGCGTACTTTTAGTACCTGCTCATCCATGGTCTGCATAGTATAGAATCCTTTCATACTCCCCTTGTATGAATTTAGCACACAGAAACTGTTATAGGAATGCTCTCCATCTGGCGGAATAGTGGGCTTTTGTCCGATCACCCCTTCCCCGTCTATCTCGTGCGTTTCCCCGATAGAGTCTTCAATAAGCCAGTGCCGGCGGAGCAATTTAACGGTACGCGATCCTAAGTTGTTTATAGTAATAAAATAAGCAAAGACGTGTTTATTAGACACAGGACTCGACTCTTGTTCCAAGTAAACGGGTTTTACCTCAACACTGATGCCGTGCGAAACTTCTATAAACGTAGGTTGAAACATAAGCGATAAATATCAGTTTTTTAAATGGTAACTAATTTATGTGAGCCAACCAAAAAGCATTAAAGAAAATAAAATTAGGCCTTGACATGTGCACCATAAGGTAGTTATATTTGGAGCTCTCTGGTCCGGTAGTTCAGTTGGTTAGAACGCCTGCCTGTCACGCAGGAGGTCGCGAGTTCGAGTCTCGTCCGGATCGCATTATTATAAGCCCTTGACTATCATAGAGTTGAGGGCTTATTTTATTTTGCGTAATTAGTCTTATTTAATGCCTTCCTTTTATTCTGGCACAAGGGATATTGTCGCATCTACCTAATTTCAGATCCACTTGTTAAATCCAAACCTGTGTATAAGATTACGATCCACTTATTTTAGCCAATGTTATTATTCTATTTACTTATAAACTAGTGAGTTAAAGTATTCATATTTTTGATTAGCCATCCGAAAAAATCAATCATTGAAGGCTATGAACTTGCTACATTTCTGTAGTCAATCAGTTAGGTTAGAGATTAAGGCTAATGGCAGTCAATCTCCCAATCGAATCGCCTACTATTAAACAGTTCATAATATACCCAGCAGCGCCGAAGTCGAATTATTTTGCATCAGCTAAGAACTGAATCAGCTTTGAAGGTCTCTCTTCATGACCTTGCAACAAAAATCCCTTGCATTTTTTTGAAGAAAAAAACTCAGAAATTCTAAATACAAAATCTTTTCAATTTCTTAATTAAAAATAGGTCTCGAGTAGCTGTCTCTTCAAATAAAAGGTGATTCCCATCTTAGATGACCGATTAAAATAAAGAATCTAACCCCGTCTTCTTATTCTTACCTCACTACTAATATAATACCCCAATTTTCATTCAATAAATTTATTGAATGTATTAAAATTTTGTCGTATTATTCATTCAACGAAATTTTTGAATGTAATAAACTTAAAATCTAAATATGGATATACGGGCATTCAAATCATCCCTATACCAAAAGCTCTCGCAGGTGACAAAAGCGTTGAGCAATGCGCACAGGCTTGAAATTCTGGATTTATTAGCCCAAGGCTCGTTTCCGGTGGCCTACATAGCCAAACAGATCAATTTGCCTGTGGCAAATGCATCCCAACACTTACAGGTGTTGAAGAAATCTGGACTCGTTAAAACACAGCGGGAGGGCAAATACATGTATTATGAATTGGCAGGCCAACATGTTTTTGATACTTGGTGTACACTACGAAAGCTTGGCTTTGCTCAAAATGAAGAAATTAGCAATCTGCTGAACGATTATAGAAACCGTCGTAATGATTTAAAAACCATCAGTAGTGACGAATTCAATGAAATGATGAATCGGCAGGAGATATATGTCATAGATGTGAGACCTGAAGAGGAGTATGAAGAAGGTCATATAGACGATGCGATTTCATGTCCACAGCAAGAGCTGGGCGAACGCATTAACGATCTGCCGAAAGACAAAGAAATTGTAGCCTATTGCAGGGGGCCATTGTGCCTTATGGCTGATGAAGCAGTAAAATATTTACAAAAGAAGGGGTTTGAAGCTGCCAGACTCGAAACCGGATATGCCGATTGGGCAGCTGGTAAAAATCCCAAACCAAAGAATTAACAAAGATTAACGTATAAAGAATAAAGTTATGAAACCGACAATATTAGTATTAGGTGGAGGAATTGGCGGAATCAGTACCGCCAGAGAAGTAAGCCGAAAAATTGGCAATGAAGATGGCATTAATCTGGCTAGGATTCTGGTCTTTGAAAAAGAGAAAAAAAGTCTGTTTGCACCATCCCTTACATGGATGATGGTGGGTAAAAGAGAAGAAAAACAGATTTATGGCGATCTTTCCAATGTGGAACTTGGCGGTATTGAAGTAATCCACGGAGAAATTGAATCCATCGATCCCAAAAATAAAACAGTTATCTCCAATGGCACAGAATATAAAGGAGATTATATGGTGATCTCTCTCGGCACAAAGCTGACGGATACTCATAATCTCACCCAATATGGACACAATTTTTATACCCCCGGCGGAGCCTCTTCTTTCTACGAAGATTTAAAACAGTTTGACGGCGGGGAAATCGCTGTAGTGGTTTCTTCACTGCCCCACAAATCACCAGTAGCGCCCTATGAGGCCGCATTACTTATTGATGATTTTATACGGGAAAAAGAAATTCGCGACAAAACAGAAATAACGCTTTACACCCCGGAAACCCAACCGATGGACTTTGCCAGCAAAGAAATTTCTGAAAAAGTCCACCAATTGATGAAAGAGAAAGGCATCAACTACAAGCCGGAACATAAGCTGAGTTCAGCTGATGAAAACAGCCTTACCTTTTCGATACCTGATAATGAAACGGTAGAGGCAACATTTGACCTGCTTACCTTCACTCCCGAGCATACCAGTCCGGATATCATACGGGAGGCAGGGCTGACCGGAAAATCCGGCTGGGTCGAGGTGGATGACCAAACTCTGCAGACTTCATACGAAAATGTATACGCTATAGGCGATATCATTTCACTGCCAATCGGCGAAGGAAAAACAATGCCTAAAGCCGGTGTATTTGCACAATACCAGGCAGAAACGGTAGCTCACAACATAGCTCGAATGCTGCGAGGGAAAAAA
>JBEPXF010000070.1:0-11661 GCA_041642075.1 Fodinibius sp. | reverse complement strand
GGATTGAACTTCTGTTCTGTATCTGGAGTTTATTACTGATGTATATTGCAGGAGTTCAGCTTGTTCGCTGGGACCAAAGCCGCACGCTCATCCAAAACAAGCAAGAGCAACTGGCTTCTTCCATCCGTAAGAGTGGTGCCATAATGGTGTCAGTGGGATTTGCTATACTTTTGTTAGCATACTCAGTTATTGAACGAGCCATTTAAATAAGTAATGAATATTACCACTCCGGGTTATCACGGCATCCTGTTGCCGGATCTGGATATCGGATTCGACTACAGTGGAAGCCAATCCAAATATACATTTATTTCGCATGCGCATGCCGATCACATGCCACGCAGTAGCAGATCCCATGTTTACTGTACGCCCAATACCTCTAAGTTGATGCAAAAACGCGGATTTAAAGGTACGTCCGAAACCCTCGAATTTGCACAGACAATGGATACAAGATATGCCCGGGTCACCTTTTATCCTGCCGGACATATTTTGGGTTCGGCTATGGTTTTTGTGGAAAGCGATGAAGGAAATGTGCTCTATACCGGCGACTACCGCACACCCCCTTCTCCGGCTTCGGAAGGATTTACTCTTCCGGACCAGCCGGTGGGCTATTTTATTACCGAGGCTACATTCGGACTCCCCATTTACAAATGGGACTCACACAAAAAGCTAACTCAGAAAGTACAGCAATTTGCCTCAGAAGCACTGGAGGATGGCTTTACTCCTATTTTTCTGGCATATAATCTGGGTAAGACACAGGAAATAATGCACCTGTTGGCATCCCTCAAACATCCGATACAAGTTTCCGAAGAAGGATTTAGCCTATGTAAAGTATATGAGGAGGCTGGAATTGATCTTGGAAAGTACAGTCGTTACGATCCGGAATCCTTTCAAGATGAGATACTTATCATGAGTAATCATGCGCTTAATAATGGTGAGGCTTCTCACATTAAAAAGAAACGGCTGGCCTATTGTTCCGGATGGGCTACGAGAAAAGAAAGCCGTTCCCGAATGAATATTCATACCTATATCCCCCTTTCGGACCACCTGGATTTTTTCGAACTCATTAACCTGTGCAAAAAATTAAATCCTAGAAAGGTATATCTCACTCATACTCCTAATCCCGACGTAGTACAACACTATCTGGATAATCTTAATATTGACTCACAGCTGTTAACCTGAGCAGATGGAAACAATAAGAAGTTATAGATTTAGCAGATCATTTAATTACAACAGATGCTGAAACAAGTTCAGCAAGACATAGTAGGGTTTTGTAAAAAGATTTATAAATCGAATTAGAATAAGATGGTTGACACTTTTCAGCAATGGGCGGAGAATGCTCAACAGATATCAGAAGCACCGGATGCGCCTGCCAAAGTAGCGATATGCGCTGATTATTTCCGATCGCTGCATTCGGATACCAGTATTAGACTGGCGGCTCAATTTCTCGGGGAAGGACCACTGCCTGCTCTCTCCGAAAAACGTGCCACAGTGGGAAGCCGAACTTACTCAACCTGTGCCGCCCGTTTTTGCGAAGTGGATTATGAAAAAGTGTTCAAACCCTGCAAAAAAGCGCTCGGGAATGCCTCTGAAGCCATCGAAAAGCTGATGGAAAATATAATAGCAGCCCGGGAGAAAAGAGATCCCGCCAACCTTGACTTAGTAGCTATTTCTGAAAGTTTTGTGAAATTTTCCAAACGGTCTTCACGCGCCGGAAAGCAGAAAATATTGCGCAGTATTTGGTGCCGGATGACACCAGTAGAAATTAAATTTTATATTTGCATCCTCAGTCAAAAATATCCGGGTATTGGTCTTAGCGAACTACATCTGATTACCGCCCTAGCTAATGCCTTTGATCAGGATATAGAAAAGGTTCGCTATGCTCACATAATCACTGGCAGCATTGGTAAAACAGCGGTTCTCTGTAAAAAAGATGCTTTGAATGAAGCACGATTTGCACTCTTTCATCCACTGCCATTGATGTCTGCATCATCTTTTGAGAATACTCCGGTACATAACCTAAATCGATATGTGGCTGAAGAAAAGTTTAGTGGGTTGCGTATCCAGCTGCATATCAGTGGAAAGAAGGTAAAGCTGTACTCGAAAAGTGGAGATGACATCAGCCGTTCCTTCCCGGATATTATACAATTTTTCGCCAAACTAGGACTTCCGGAAACAGTCCTCGACGGTGAGATTTGTGTATTCAAAAATAATGAAATCCATCCATCCCAAATACTTCATAAACGTGTAAAAAACACCTCCCCCTCTGAAAAAGTCCGGAATAACCTTCCTGTTCTTTTTATTGCCTGTGATGTACTCTATGCCGATCCCCAACCCACTATTAATCAGCCACTGACGAAACGACGAACAAAGCTGGAAGCTCTCGCTAAAAAATATCACTTCCCTATTAGCAATCAGTTTCCTGTTACAGATAAGGAGAAGAGCAATGAGCTATCCAGGCGCGCTGTGGCTCGCGGCAATGAGGGACTTATCCTGAAAGATCGGAACAGTAAATATAATCCGGACTACTCTGGTAATGCATGGATAAAAATTAAAAATCCAGCTGGTACCTTGCATACGGCGATCATGTACGCTCATTCCGCAGGCGGAAGCGGAGGTAAAAACTATTCCAGTTTTACGCTCGGTATTCGGGTGACAGAAGATGAGCGCTATGAGGAGGAATTTATTCCCATTGGAAAAACGAAGATCCATTGTCCTGACGATAAAGTGCAGCAGTTTCATAAACGAATCGAAGAATTGACAGTAGAGAAATATGGTCCCACACTGGGACTCATCCCGGAAATTGTGGTTGAACTGAAATTTGATGACATTCAAGTCAATAAACGAACGAAGGCTAACTATAAACTTAAGCTTCCTCGTTTTAAGGAAATCCGATGGGATTTAGGTCCTGATGATACTGATACGCTGGAAACGGTAGAACAGTTATACCAACAAAAAATTTATCGGGTGCGTCTGAAGCAGGATAAAAATCCTTCGTTCCTTTTCAATAAAAATACTGCAGACTCAAGATCTGATTCATCTTCAAATGATAACAAAAATTCCCATTCTTAATTCCCATGAGTAGCTGGACCCTAAAATCCATACCACCGCACGACTGGTTCCTGTGCCTCGATATTGACCAATATTTCGATCACGAGCACAATCCAGAAGACGTTTTCGAAGAAGGATTCCGCCGGCCCATCCCTGTAGGTAACCGTGATGTAATGGTTACTACTTTTTTTAACGGCAATCCTGAGCAACCGGAGTTTCATTTTGAGAGTAATGAAGCACTGGATAAATCCGAAATCAAAGAAGCCAATAAGAGTCTGAGCCGCATCTTTGGTACCAAACTCGATCTGCGTCCGCTCTATGACAAGGCTGCTGACGACCCGGTGTTAGGTCCCAAACTTACAGACCTGTACGGACTAAAACGGATGTCCCGCGCCAACCTCTTTGAAGATACCATCAATCGTATTATTCAAATGCGGCTTTCCCACAAACCCACCGCTAAGAAGATGGTCTACAAAGTGCGCAAGAACTATGGTTCGCTGGTTACAGCACAGGGAGAGAATGTCCCTGCCTGGCCCCGGCCGCACCAGCTGATTAAAGCCGATCCTTTGAGCATCAGGAAACTGGGTCCAACCAAGCGCAAAGGTGAATTTATTATCGGCTTTGCTGAAGATCTGCTTTCCGGCGAACAGGACCTTGCCGAGTTAGAAAATTGCGACCCTCAAACATTTTATGATACGATTAAGGAAGTGCGGGGCGTGGGGCCTACCTCGGCACAACAGCTGATGCTGTTTCGCAATCGCACGGATGCCGTCTTTCCCAGCAATAAGAGCAAAGGCAAAGAAAAAGGTCACCGGCGTTGGATCATTATGAGCTATGGCGGCGATCCACATGATACCACTGAAAAAGAATTCCAGCAGATGATTGCCGACTGGAAAGGCTATGAGGCGGCTGGCCTGGAATTTTTGTTTGTCAACTGGGTGCTCAGCGAAAAAGAGAAGAAACAGTCTGAAGAAGGAACTTAGTTTAATTATTTATTGGGCTGAACCTATGACTACTATCAGCCCACAATAATCCCTCTAGGGAAATATGAAATATTTTCGGAATGATCCCAATTTACCTCTCACTGATTCTGCCCTTACTACTACAGGGACTCGGAGTGGTAAGCTCCTACACTCCGAGTAGTGCATGCAGTTGCTCGGAGTAGTAAGGGTAAGAGCTCGGAGTAGTCTACTACTAGGGTATGTAGTAGTAAGGACATTTGGCTTTCGCAGACTATTTCTCCTTTTAGAAACAATTTTAAATAATCGGGGATAACGTAAAGCTATAACTGCCGGGTTCAATATCGAAGCTCACGGTTTGATCGTCTCTGGTTCCATTTTTAATGCCGCTCCGAATATCAGGTGAATCACCGGAATCCCAAATGATATTATCTCCCTCTGATATCTGCACCTCTTCATTTCCAAGATCGGGTATGCTAACGGTTCCCGTAGTGTTGGGCGGGATCGTAACATTAAGAGTCAATGCTCCATCTACACGCTCCCACTCCGAAGAAACCATTCCCCGTATTGTCTCTACATAAGCCTCGGCATGGTTTAAGCCCTCAGGAGTATACGGTTCGATATGAATATGCTTGTATCCGGTAGTGGTACCCTTATCAGTTGGGGCCTTGATACCCGCCAGGTATTTATAAAAATATTCGTTGACTGAACCAAACATTTGATGATTATGCGAGCTTTCTCCCCGCCAGTTCTCCCAGAGCGTGGTTGCCCCATTTTCGAGCCAGTATCCCCAGCTGGGAAAGGTCTTTTGGGTTACCATTCGGTGGATAACATCCTCCCGACCCTCATTTGCGAGAACGCTAAACAGATGTTTGGTTCCCAGAATACCGGTTGCCAGGTGCCCATCTCTGGTTACCATGATATCCTCGATCAGATTATCCAATACCGATTGCCGGTGGCCTTTAGGTACCAAATCACCCGAAAGGGCAAACAATAAATAGCTCTGATACGCTTCATCGGTACCATACAGATTTGTTTCGGGATCAAAAAACTTTTGATTGAAGGCATCCTTAATAGAATCGGTCAGAGCCAGATATTCCTTGCGATCTTCCTCTTCTCCAAGAACCTCTGCTATTTTTGCAGCTGTCATATTATCGAGGTACCAATAATAAGTGTTCGTAAGCGGATTAATCGGGCCATTGCGCTCCCGAACGGGCGCCTCCCATTCACCGAGCGAATCCCAGTGCCCTCCAAACTCATTAATAATGTATTTTTCCTCGGGATTTTCATCCTCTTCTGAGGCCAGGTTTTTCAGATACTCCATATACCGTTTCATCGCAGGATAATGTTCTTTCAATATCTCGGTATCATGGTAGTATTGATACATCCACCACGGAATCAAAATATAGGCACTCCCCCAGGCAATCCCTCCCCCCGTTCCTCCGAGCATGGTTGGGGATGTATTAGGAATACGACCGTTCTCATACTGCGCGTCCCGCATATCCTGTATCCACTTCCGGTAAAAGGGCTGCATATGAAAATCATGCATCGAAGCTTCCGCAATTACCTGCCCATCCCCATTATATCCTCCTTTCTCCCGGTGCGGACAATCAGTGGGGAAACCGTGCAAATTACCGCGTTGTGACCAGATTGTAGCCTCATAAATATCGTTAAGCAAGGTATCTGAACTGCTAAAATGACCGTTCCGGGGAATATCGGAATGCAGTACTTGTCCGCTCACTTGTAATGAATTCAGCTGGTCCGGGTGGTCTACCTTCACTTCAACATAGCGAAAGCCCGTATAGAAAAAGCGCGGTTCATAACTTTCTTGCTCCCCACCTTTCAAGGTGTAGGTGGTCCAGACATCCCGGTGATAGGCTTTATCGGTACTCAAGCTATCACCCGGTTTCAACGGAGTTGGAAACAAAGTGTCGTTCAACGTTTCTGCACCACGTATTTTTAATTCTGTTCCCTGATCTCCTTCAACCTGTACACGCCACCAACCTGGAATATTTTGTCCCAAGTCAAACAGATATGTATTTGAATCCGGTTGGGTTTGCGTTACAGCTTCGATGGATTGCGTCACCCGTATTGGAGGCATTAGCTGAGAATCGAGAATAATATCCGGGTTAGCTGAAATATCTGCTTTCTGCCATGAAGAGTCATCAAAACCTATATCATTCCACCCCTCTTGTTCCAGCCGTGCATCGTAATCTTCTCCACCATACACGCTGCTATACGTAATCGGACTCGACGCCGCTGACCAGGATTCATCGGTCGTAACTACCCTTTCCGAACCGTCTTTAAAACGAATATGAAGCTGGGCTATACCCATCGGTTTTCCAAAGTTATTATTCATACCGTACCAGGCCCAGCGATCTTCGCCCTCCCTTAGTCTCCAGGCGCCCTCGCCTAGCCATAAACCCAAAGCATTCTCCCCGGAGTTGAGCTGATCGGTTACCTCGTAAGTCTCATAGAGTACCCGGTCGTTATAGTCAGTAATCGCCGGATCCAGAACATGATCACCCACTTTATCTCCATTCAGATACATCTCATAATATCCGACTCCGGTTGTATATAATGCAGCAGAAGCAATCTCCTTGTCAATAGTGAACTCGCTTCTCAATAAAGGAGCCACAACCGCCGAGTCCGGGTGAGCGATCCACTGTGCTTGCCAGTCATCAGGGTCCAGCAGTCCCATCTGAAAAGAGTGTATCGTGCTCCATGGCGCTGCCGTGCTATCGCCATCCCAGGTCCGAACTCTCCAGTAGTAGGTTTTACCGCTTTCCAGTTCTTCGCCTTCATATTTAATATTCACCGTTTGAGAGGATGATATTTTGCCAGTGTCCCATACGGTTCCAGTCCCATTACGCAGTTCTTCTTCATTTTGAGATACCAAGATCTGGTAGGCCGTTTGGCTCGCGTCCTGATGATCGCTATTAAGAATCCAGGAGAAGCGAGGAGTATCTACATCCAGACCCATGGGATTTGTGAGATACTCAGTAGTAAGCTGGGAAGGTGTTTCCGTTCCGGAAGACGGCTGGCAGGCAGCTACGGCTATGCCCAGCAATATTAAGCAAAATAGTTTATACAGTTGACTGGACATCATCATATGTTGTAATATATTAATGAAAATTTAGCTTTAGGGATGGATTACAACTTTGGCTACTACCGGCAGGTGATCGGAGTAATCTACATCAATCGTTTTAACATACAATATTTCCCAATTGGCATTCCTGGATAAAAACATGTAATCAATTCTTCTTTCTGGCTTTTTAGCGGAATAGGTTAGATCTGGAGTTTTCTGGAACTGAAAGCTAGCATCGGCCCACCAATCCTGCATGAGCCTATGTGTACGGGTATCCGGTGTAAAATTGAAATCCCCACCAATCATAACCGGTTTCTCATTATCCAAAAAGTATTTATTAATTGCTCTTACCTGAGCAAAGCGATTCCCCTCGTATTGATGACAGAGATGAGTTCCCGCAAAAATAAATGGGTAACCTGATTTTGTACGTGTTTCTGCAAATAACATTGTTCGCTTTTCTCCTCCTTCGGGAATGGGTAACCTCACTATTTGAGGCGTTAATGAATCTTTTGATAGCAATCCCTCCCCATATCCACCACCGTCATAATCGATAGCCTTTCCAAAATATCCTTCCATACTGGTAAGTGCTGCCAAACTATCTATCAAGCTAAATCGCTCTCCCTCGTTTAGCGATGCAAGGCGTCCGGTCTTCTCATCCACTTCCTGCAGGGCTACAAAATCGGGCTTCACTTTCCGGATGAGATCAGCAACCTCCTGAATATTACTTTCCCCTTCCTGGTAAGCCTGCTCTCCGTGATAAATATTGTAGGTCATCACGGTTAGGGTATCCTGTGCCTGGACTATCGTCCACGACATTATCAGGAAGAATATCATCAAGAATAAGATTCTCATCATATTGAATTGCGTTGTAGATTTAATCTAAAATACTGGCCTGTAGTTAACTCCAAAAATATTCTCAGGGGCATTCCTTTATCTGACCCTCTTCAGGGGCATATTCATTTTTCTGGTCTAATTTGTATATCCTTTCCATCAGCTGCCATTTTTCATCGGCCGTAGCATCCTCATCTGTCTGCTGAAAAGAAGAAACATGGGCTTCCCATTCCTGTTGCCGCGGTTTTCCAGCAAGTTCTTCCATTGCCTTTTCATGATCAAAATCAATAACGGTATCCATAATCATAAACAGATGATTACCGGAAATATAAATCTCCATATCCAAGATTCCCACTTCCTTCATTCCCTGGGATATTTCCGGCCAGACGTTCTCCTTTGCATGTACTTTTTTATACTTTTCTATTAAGCTGGCATCGTCTTCGAGCTCCATTGTTTTACAATAGCGTTTGAATTGACGACTCATTTTTTGGTAACGGTTAGTAGTTATTGGTTAATAGGAAATAACGGTTTCCAGGCTATTTGCTTGTTGTTTCGACCAGATCGTATTGTTTATTGAGCAAACCATATAATGCAACTATAAGGAAGCACACTAAAGGTATCCAGTAGGAAATATGGATACTACCGGTAGCATCTGAAAGAAGTCCCTGAAGCGCCGGAAGCGCAGCACCGCCACCGATCGCCATGATAAGTCCCGAGCTGCCAATCTTGGTATCTTCCCCAAGTCCCTCTGAGGCCAGACCAAAGATGGTAGGAAACATCAGGGACATACAGGCAGAGATAGCTACCAGGGCAATAACACCTACATAACCACTACCCACAATGACAATAAAAGTGAAAAAGCTTCCCGCAAGGGCCGACCCCATAAGCAAGTTGGTCGGCTTGATATATTTCATCAGATACGTATTTACAAAGCGAAAAAATGTAAACACAACAAGTGCCGCAATATAATAATTGGAAGCTGCCGACTCGGCAACATTCAGCTCATCCATCACATAGCGGATGGTAAAGGACCAGACACAAATCTGTGCACCCACATAGAAAAACTGGGCTACGACGCCCATCACATATTTCCTGTTTTTACTCAATCGTTTGAGGGCAGGCCATAAATCAACCGTAGTGGATTCCGTAGAGGTTTTGGGCATTTTTACCGAGGCGATGACAATCCAAAGAAAAAATAACAAGAGGCCAAGTCCTACATAGGGACCCATTACCGCATCCAGTTCAGCCTGCTGTACTGTTTGAAGCTGTTCGGCAGACATTGCCGCCCGTTCTTCGGCCCCGGCTAGATCCAGCTGAGAAAGAATATAAAACTTACTGATAATAACACCGGAGATGGAACCGATGGGATTAAAAGATTGCGCCAGGTTCAACCTTCGGGTACCGGTCGAAGGATCGCCCATCGCGATGATGTACGGATTGCAGGACGTTTCCAATACCGCCAGTCCACCGGCCAGTACATAAAGCGCTCCTAAAAAAAGACCATACTCCATGGCTATGCTCGCAGGATAAAATAAGAGCGCACCAAGCACGTACATCCCGAGTCCCAATAACACGCCCGATTTGTAGGTAAATCGCTTAATAAAAACCGCTGCGGGTAATGCCAGGCAGAAATAGGCACCATAAAAAGCAACCTGAATCCAGGAGGTCTGGAAATCGGACAGACTCATAATCCGTTTAAAGGCCGCCAGCAAGGTATCAGTAAGATTGTTAGCCAGTCCCCACATAAAAAAGAGACTAGTTATCAGAATAAATGGAAGCAGAGGTGCTTTTAAGCCCCCTGATTTATTTGACGATTGCTTAGCTTCTGACATTTGATTCAGATTTAAATGTGGTTGCTAGTTACGAGTAGTTACTTTAAAAACTACTGCCTTTGGATCAGGTATACTTGAAGGAGTCTCTACTATCAATTGATCATCAGTCAAATTCCATTTTATATCTTCATCGCTACCGAGAACAGCAACATTAGAAACTGACAACGACTGATGAAGGCTGTCACTGGCAAATGATTTTAGTTCTATCTGCTGACCAGCTCCGGGCGAACCCAGCATTATGGCATACACAGCATTCCCTTTTTTTGTGTAGCGAATATCCTCCGGAGTGTATCCGCCAGCATCAGTAAACCCTTCAAACTGATCCTTTTTAAATTTCGTAGGTCCTTCCCCATAGGTTTGCCAGGGGCGGGTGCCGTATATCGCTTCGCCATTCACTTCCAACCAATCTCCCAACTCCAGAAGCACTTCCTTCTGATTTTCGGGAATACTACCGTCCGCTTTGGGAGAAATATTAAACAAGAGTTGTCCATTTTTACTTACAATATCAATCAGGGAATGCAGACCAACCGAGGTGCTCTTTATTCTCATTTTCAGATCCCTATTTGATTTATGATTTCACCTACTCCCTTCAATCTTAGGTATTTAAATTAAGAAAGCCGCCGTCTATCGGATAGTTCGTCCCCGTTATAAAACCTGCCTGATCTGAGCAAAGGTAGAGAACAAGTCCCGCCACTTCCTCGGGCTCTCCCATACGTCCGATTGGCTGGGTCTGGGAGAGTTGCTCAAACATTTCGTCTTCCTTTCCGGGATAGTTTTCCTCCAGGAAGCCATCCACAAAAGGCGTATGGATTCGAGCTGGAGATATACAGTTGCAGCGGATATTATGATCAATATAATCTTTGGCTACCGAAAGAGTCATCGTTAATACCGCCCCTTTGCTCATAGAATAGGCAAAACGGTCCTCAATACCCACCGTTGCAGCCACTGATGCCATATTCAGGATCACACCCCCACCTTGCTCGACCATCTGATCGATAGAAGCGTACATACAATTATAGACTCCCTTCACATTGACATCATAAATACGGTCAAAATCTTCTTCCCCGGTATCCTGTAGATTTCCTACATGGGCAATACCGGCATTATTAATCAGAACATCTACTTTTTGCTGCTGCTCGGTAATTTCTTCAAATGTTTCTCGGACCTGCTGTTGATTGGCTACATCACAGTTAAAAAAGCTGCAGGCATATCCTTTATTCTTCAGCTCCCTGCAAACCGACTGCCCCGCTTCTTTATCATAATCCAAAATACAGACATGAGCCCCTGATTCTGCAAATTTATGACTGATTTCCTCTCCTATTCCACTTCCTCCGCCGGTAACGACTGCGGTCTGATCATCAAATCGAATCTCCATATATAACTCCTCCTTTATACTATTGTTTTACTTCTGATTTCCTGCCACACCGGTCCATCGGGATAGGTATATTCCTTCAAGCTTTCCTCTTTTATTTCAATACTAAATCCGGGTTGGTCGGGCAGCATATAATGCCCGTTTTCTACTTTTACCGGATCTTTAAAATGTTCGTGTAGGTGATCCACATATTCAATCATCCGTCCTTTCTGACTCCCGCTAATAGCAATATAATCGAACATTGAAAGGTGCTGAACATACTCACAAAGTCCCACACCTCCGGCATGGGGACAAACCGGAATATCAAATTTAGCGGCCATCAGCATAATCGCTAAATTTTCGTTGACACCCCCTACCCTGCAGCTGTCGATCTGGCAAATATCCAGCGCGCCGGCCTGCATCAACTGTTTAAATATAACTCGGTTCTGGCAATGTTCTCCGGTAGCTACTTTTATAGGATTAATAGCTTCACCAATCACTGCATGTCCCAGAATATCATCGGGACTGGTGGGTTCCTCTATCCACCAGGGA
>JBEPXF010000069.1:0-11811 GCA_041642075.1 Fodinibius sp. | reverse complement strand
TGGAGGAAAAGAGGTTGATTTATACACGCTTGAGAATGCCAACGGCGTAATGGCCTCAATAACTAACTATGGTGGGCGATTGGTAGAACTGTCGATTCCAGACCGCTTGGACAACTTTGACAATGTGGTAGTAGGATATTCTTCTATGGAGGAATTCCTAAATAAGCCTGAGCAGTATTTTGGAGCTATCATCGGCCGATATGCCAATCGAATTGCTCACGGGAAGTTTAGTGTTGAGAATGAAACATATAACCTGAATACGAATGACGGAGTTCATCATCTTCATGGAGGTCCGGGTGGTTTTCACCGGGTAGTATGGGGTGCCAATCAGATTGATGATCAGACACTCAGCCTGTCATACCGTTCTCCCGATGGGGAAGAGGGATATCCGGGTAATCTGGGTATTGGCGTAAAGTATAAACTGACCGATGACAATGAACTTAAGATTAGTTACAAAGCGGAATCTGATCAAAAAACGATCCTGAATCTTACAAGTCATCCCTATTTTAATTTGCATGGAACTTCTGATGGCTCAACAGTCTATAGCCATCACTTAAAAATAAATACAGATAAATATACTCCGGTAGATGAGGGACTTATTCCCACGGGTGATTTAGCTGGGGTAGAGGGTACTCCTTTCGATTTTAGGGATAGCAGATCCATAGAAGAAGCCTATCAGGCTGGTCATCCTCAAATACAAAATGCCGATGGATTTGATCACAATTTTGTATTGAACAAGGATATTAGGGAGGAGCCTACTCTTGCTGCCTCTGTTTATGAACCAAAGGGAGGGCGAAAGCTTGATATTTATACCACCGAACCGGGACTACAGTTTTATGCCTGTTCCGATCCGGTCGAAGATGTAGAGTCTGCTATCTGCCTGGAACCGCAACATTTTCCTGATTCACCCAATCAGCCTGACTTTCCCTCGGTTGAGATCGATGCTTTTCAGCCATTTCGTTCAGAAACCATCTACCGTTTCACTTGCAATTGATAAATAAAAAAGGCTACTTATTATCTAAATAGTAAATATCATTGATTTGATAACGATAAAATATTAAAAAAGACCAGGATGAGTTCAGAGGTTACTCTTAAGGAGATAGCGGAGGCGCTGGGCGTTTCAGCAATGACGGTTTCACGAGCCCTAAACAATCGGGATAATGTAGATGAAAATACCCGAAAAAAGGTGGTATCAAAGGCGGAAGAAATGGGATATACTCCCAATTATGTGGCTAAAAGTCTTGTTTCGAATAAAACATTTACCATAGGGGTAGTATTACCGGAAATTACTCACGCTTTCTTCCCGGAAGTGGTCCGGGGTATTGAGGAAGTAACCAATAAATCGAATTATCAGCTCCTGTTGACCAATGCCAATGAGCAGTTTATCCGGGAAAAAAAAGCTGTTAATGCGCTTCGATCTCAGCGTGTTGATGGGTTATTGATATCCACCTCTATCGCTATTGACGATTTCTCTTTTTATAAACAGATCATCAAAAGCGGAACAAGTGTTGTTTTTTTTGATCGCTGTATCGAGGGACTTGGTGCAAGTTGCGTAAGCGTAAATGACCGAACGAGCTCTTATCAGATTACCGAGCATTTAATAACGGAACATGGTTACACCAAAATCGCTCATTTAAGTGGCCCATCCAATGTGACCATAGGAAAGGAACGGATGAAAGGGTATATGGAAGCCCTTGAAAAGTATGAGCTGCCTATGAATGATCAATGGATTATTGAAGGGGGCTTTCAGGAAGATAAGGGATACAAATCTATGAAAAAGCTTTTGGAATTATCTGAAGAGGAATATCCTGAGGCGGTTGTGGTTGTTAATGACCCTGCAGCTTTTGGGGCCATTAAAGCTCTTAAAGATGAGGGTTTATCAGTTCCGGATGATATGGCAGTAGTGGGATTTACTGATGATATTCGTGCTCCTCTTTTACATCCTCCGCTCACAACTGTACATCAGCCTGCATATAACGTTGGTCAAAAGGCTGCTAAAAAATTAATAGCTACCATAGAAAACAAAGATGAGCCTGCAGAGAATATAGAGGTTCTAACTACGCTAAAAATTCGTGCTTCTTGTGGGTGTGGGAATTTTTAAGCATAATAAACAATGTAGTAAACTTTTGTATTATAGCTACAGATGTACTTCAAACTATTTTAATAACTAAATAAAGGCCAAAATGAACTTTAGAAATTGTTTAACTCTAATTGTTCTTTTCTTTGGATTATTCCTTACTCAAGTAAATGCCCAAGGTCAATCAGGGCAGTGGCAGGCAGTCGATGGTCCTCTAATGAGTCAATGGGCGGAAGAGGTAAGTCCCGAAAATGCTCTTCCGGAATATCCCCGACCTATGATGGAACGGGAGCACTGGAAAAATCTGAATGGTCTCTGGGATTTTAAAATTACAGGAAAGGACACTGATCACGGGGAGTACGACCAACAAATTTTAGTACCGTACCCGGTGGAATCGGCCTTGTCAGGGATTGGAAAAACCGTAGGTGCTGATAATCGAGTGTGGTACCAACGCACTTTCCAGGTTGATAACCCATATGAAAACGGACGGGTGTTACTTCATTTTGGAGCCAGTGACTGGGAAACGGATGCATGGGTAAATGGGGAATATATTGGTAACCACCAGGGCGGATATGATCCATTTACTTTTGACATAACCGATCAATTGACAAATGGAGAGCAGGAAATTGAAATTACCGCTTGGGATCCTACGGATCTGGGAAGTCAGCCAGTGGGCAAGCAGACCCACGACCCGCGAAGCATCTGGTATACCGCTGTTACAGGCATTTGGCAAACGGTATGGCTCGAATATGTTCCGGAATCCTATATTCAAGATCTTAAAATTACTCCTGATATCGATAACAACAGGGTAAAAGTAGAGGTGGAGGGCAAACATCTGTCTGAGGGACATCAATTGAGGATAGAAGCCCTGAAGGAAGGAGAAGTTGCAGGAGTAACAGAGGGGAATCCGAAACAGGATTTTTTAATCCAACTGGATAACCCTGAGTTATGGTCACCCGATAATCCTTTTTTGTATGATCTGGAAGTCAAACTCCTGACAGAAAATGGAGAGCTGTTGGATGAGGTATCCAGTTATTTCGGCATGCGCAAGATCGAGATTGCCCAGGCCGAAGATGGACATATGCGATTATTCCTGAATGACAAGCCTCTTTTTCAACTGGGTCCCCTTGACCAGGGATGGTGGCCGGATGGATTATATACCGCGCCAACCGACGAAGCATTAAAATATGATATAGAAGCTACCAAAAAGCTGGGATATAATATGCTTCGCAAACATGTGAAGGTAGAACCGCAGCGTTTTTATTATTGGGCCGACAAACTCGGTATTCTGGTCTGGCAGGATATGCCCAGTGGCGATATGCGTCCAGGACCCATTCCCGAGCGTACCGAAGCCTCAGCCAAACAATTCAAGAAGGAATACAAGCGCATGATTGATGCCTTCTATAATCATCCTTCTATTGTCATGTGGGTTCCGTTCAACGAAGGGTGGGGGCAATTTCAAACGGAAGAGATTGTCAATTGGACTAAAAAGCTTGATCCTACTCGATTGGTTAATAATGCCAGCGGATGGACCGACCATGGTGTAGGCGATGTTATTGATATGCATGAATATCCGGGTCCGGACATGCCGGAAACAGAAGATAACAGGGCTGCTGTATTAGGTGAATTCGGAGGACAGGCACTGGTAGTGAAAGATCATTTATGGATACAGGATTTTAGCCGTGCGCCCAGTCACTATGAGACATCGCAGTCGGAGTCCAAGTTGCATGAAACTTATGACCAGATGATTGAGGAGCTTTATGAACTCAAGGACAAGGGGCTATCTGGGGCCGTCTATACCCAAACCACGGATGTGGAATCGGAGGTCAACGGCCTTATGACATATGACCGGGAGATTATTAAATTTGATGTTGAGCACATGCAGGAAATTCACAAGCCACTAATCGAGGAGTGATCTAAAAGGTGAAACTTATCTCTCTGTTTATAAACGTACGCTCCGGAATAGCTCTTATCGTGGTTTTTGCTTTCACAATCAGCTGGGTCTACAATACAGCTGTTGCACAATCGGATAAAACAATTTCAGGGGATACTGAAATCATTCCACTAGCAGAAGGATGGGCGCGTAACTCTATTAATACCGTTATTTTTCGGACAAATAGTGTTACAACCTTTCAAAACACACAATATACCGCTTTCTACGATTCCGATGGAAATGTAATGGCGGCCAAAAGAGAGCTTGGCAAGAAAGAATGGAAAATCAATAAAACAGGTCTTCAGGCTGAGGTGGAAGATGCCCATAACTCCATCAGTATTGCCGTAGATGGCAATGGGGTTCTACACCTGTCATGGGGAATGCATGGTCAAGAGATTCTCTATGCTAAAGGGGATAAGCCCGCTGGACTGGAACTTAACCGTCTGAATGCTATGACCGGAGAAAGTGAGGATGCGGTAACCTATCCACAATTTTATAGATTACCGGGTGGAGACCTTCTTTTTTTGTACCGCGAGGGTAGTTCCGGGCGTGGCAATGTAATGATTAATCGTTATGATATTGAACGTAAGGAATGGAAGGTCATACAACATCCTCTAATTGATGGTGAAGGTGAGCGAAACGCCTATGTAAACGGAATTGCTATTGATGAAGAAGGCGGATGGCACCTTTCATGGACTTGGAGAGAAAGTTGGGATGTATCCACGAATCACGACATTATGTATGCCTTTTCACCGGATCAAGGCAATAGCTGGGAGACTTCACAAGGAGAAAGGTATGAGCTTCCAATCACTATGGAGAATGCAGAAATTGCTTATGAAATACCGCAAGGAAGTGAGTTGATTAACCAGACCTCTATGACCGTAAACAGTGAGGGGTATCCGGTTGTGGCTTCATACTGGAAGGGCCGGAATGATGACGCCCCACAATTTTATTTGGTTTGGAATAATGGAAAGGAGTGGAATAAGGAAAAAGTGGGAAAGCGCACACTTGACTTTTCGCTCAGTGGAGGTGGAACCAAGCGCATCCCTATTTCACGTCCCCAGATAGTGGGCGGAGAAAGGGGAAAGTTGCATCTGATATTCAGAGATTTTGAGCGAGGAGCTGGTATTTCTATTGCTACTTCAGAGGGTTCGGACTATAGTAAGTGGAGTGTTAATGATATCTATCAGGAATCAGTAGGACTTTGGGAGCCCACTTTGGATCCACAAGCTTGGGAAAAGAATCGCGAGTTATATCTCTTTGTACAAAAAGTAGGACAGGGTGATGGAGAAACACTGGAAGATATTGCACCCCAGGAAATCTTTCTCTTAAAATGGATGCCATGATTTTTTTGAAAAACAAGATCACCATGGGAATATTAAAATGGATTATCCTGGTTGTCTGTTTGATCTTTGCAGCCTGTAGTGGCAACCAGGAATCATCAAAGGGAAAGGGACAATTAGAGCCTGAATCTATTGACGGATACACGCTGGTATGGCACGATGAATTCAATGAAGGTGATAAACCGGATATTTCTAACTGGTCGTATGAGCATGGATTCGTACGAAATGAAGAGCTTCAGTGGTATCAACAGGATAATGCTGTTATTGAAGATGGCCGCTTGATTATTGAAGGTAGAAGAGAGCGTGTTGAAAATAATTCTTATGATTCTACCAGTAATGAATGGAGAAAAAAACGTCCCTATGCAGAATATACTTCATCCAGTATCAATACCCGGGGGAAACAGGAATTTCAATTCGGACTTTTTAAAATCCGGGCCAGAATCGATACCGCCAAAGGAATGTGGCCGGCTATATGGACCCTGGGAACACATCCTGACAGAGGTTGGCCGGCAAACGGCGAAATAGATATTATGGAGTTTTATCGAAGTGAAGGGGAACCGGTGATCCTTGCAAATGCCGCGTGGACTGATGAAAATAATCAACCTGTTTGGGACGAGGGAAAAGTTCCTTTTGAAGATTTTATAAATGAGGATCCTGATTGGCCGGAAAAATTTCACGTCTGGAAAATGGACTGGACGCAAGACTACATAAAGTTATATATGGATGATAAATTGATAAATGAAATAGATTTGAGCAAAACGGAAAACCCGGATGGATTCAATCCATTTCACCAACCCCACTACATTTTACTTAACCTGGCTATTGGCTCAAATGGTGGTGACCCTTCGGGTACCCAGTTCCCAAAAAGCTATGAAATAGACTATGTAAGAGTATATCAAAAAGAATGAATATTTAGAGTATAATTATGAACTTCTATGGCTCAAAAATTATTACAAAGCAAACTATTACCCGCGGTCACTCTTCCTGATGCGGATTCTGCTCTTAAGGTAGCAGAGGCGTTACTTAAAGGTGGGCTCAATGTTATGGAAGTAACCTTTCGTACTCAAGCTACGGCTCCGGCTATATCTGCAATAGCGAAAGAGTTTCCTGAAATGCAGATTGGAGCAGGGACTATCCTTTCACCAGATCAATTGTCCGGGGCAAGGGATGCAGGTGCACAATTTGGATTGTCGCCGGGATTCAGTAAACCAGTAATTGAAAAGACCAGAATACTGGATTTCCCTTTCATTCCTGGGGTGATGACTCCCACAAATATAGAAACAGCTCTGAATGCTGGTTATAAAACATTAAAACTTTTTCCTGCTTCCGACATGGGGGGTGTCAAATATATCAACAGTCTGGCGGGACCCTACCAACACACCGGAATCAGATTTTTAACGATGGGAGGGATCAATGAAACCAATCTGGATACCTACCTTAAACACGATATGGTTATTTCAGCAGGAGGTTCATGGCTATGTCCCACACACTTAATTCAACAGAGAAATTTTGATAAAATTACTGCAGTAGTCCGGAAATCTGTAGAGCTGGCAAATAATATTTAAATACATTTAACGCCATAGATTTTAAAGGTCCTCACTAACAGCCACTAATCTACACCATGATATAATAGAGTAAAAGGGCCATTGCAAAACCGGTAACCGAGATAATAGTCTCCATAACCGTCCATGACTTAAGCGTTTGTTTTTCGGTCAACCCGAGGTACTTATTCACTAGCCAAAAACCGCTGTCATTTACGTGAGACATAATGGTTGAACCAGCGGCTATAGCGATTACAATTAACGCCTTTTCTGGAGAGGACATATCAAATTCGCTGATTATAGGGGCAACCATTCCGGCAGACGTTACCATTGCAACTGTGGCGGATCCCTGTGTGATACGAATTACTACAGCTAAGATATAGGCTAATATAATGGGTGCTACCTGATAAGCTAAAATGGTTTGAGCCAGAGCTTCCCCAACGCCGCTGTCAATAAGAATTTCCTTAAATACCCCACCGGCACCAGTTACGAGAATAATCAATCCAGCCGGGGCAAGTGCTTTATCGGAAAATTTGAGGACCTCTTTGCCAGTAAATCCTTTTTTATATCCCAGAAAATATGCCGCTACTAGCGTTGCGATAATCAGGGCGATAAATGGATGACCTAAAAATTGGATGAGGTTCAACAAAAAGTACTCACCGACTATTACTTCAGAGGACTGGAGGGTATCAAATATCGTTGCATTTACGATTAAAAAGAGGGGCAAAAGAATAACAATCAGGATAATGTAAAAATCCCATCGGCTTTCTAAATCAGGTTCTTCGGTCTTAGCAGTTTCGCTAAAATCAGGAGGAGCTACATCTATTTTATTACCAATATAGTTTCCGAATATTGGACCCGCCAAAATGGCTGCGGGGACGCCAGCCGCAAAACCAAAGATAATGACCCAGCCAAGAGATACGCCGATAATTTCTGCAACTGCTGTAGGTCCGGGCGTTGGAGGAATAAAAGCGTGAGTTACCGCAAGACCCGCCAAAAGTGGAATGGCATAAAATAGAGTAGACTTTTTGGATTTTCGTGCCAGGGCATAGACAATGGGTACAAGGATAATGAATCCGACATCCAGAAATACCGGAATGGAAATGATAAATCCAGTGAGCGTGAGTCCCCACGAGGTGCGTTCGGTACCAAAAATTTGTACGATATTTCGAGCTAATGCTTCGGCTCCACCGGAAACTTCAAGTAGCTTACCTATAATAGAACCAAGTCCTACAATGATAGCAATAAAGCCTAAAATGCCCCCCATTCCTTCCTGAATACTATCCAGCACTTCCTGGAACCCCATGCCAGCTCCCAATCCTACAAATGCACTGACAATGAGAAGGGAGATAAAAGCATGAATTTTGAGCCTCATTACCAAAACAAGCAGAATTACAATGGCAATGAGCGTGATAAGCAGTAAATAAAGCGGTTCCCCTATCATAGTGATTCGTTTAGTTGTTTGTCATTTGATTTAATAAAATACGCTGCCCGGCAGAGGTAATATCCTCCTGTTGATTTAACTCCGGTTTTATATAATCTATTCCCAATACATCCAAGGCTATTTCATAATATAGCGTTAGTTGGCCAGCGCCCCATACAACAATATTTTCAGGCTGAGTTATACACAGCTCTTTAAGCTCTGTCCCGATAAGCAGGCCGCTAAGAAAGTCGTAACTATCAGTCGATTCTGAGCTGTTGAGAAGATCATTTGCCCGTATAGTAAATAGTGAATGCAGCAGGTTTTCTTCCTGTGATAGCTTAATTCCATTTTTAAAACTTTTCCCGGGATTTTGTACTTCTCGTTTCTCAACAGAATTCGATAGTATACTTTTTGAGGATATTAAATCAAAAAGCTCTCCGGTCATATAGGTTTTAAATGCAGTGATGGAGTTCTCTTTGACAAAAATATGCTTGCTATGTGTCCCTGCCAGGAGGAAACAACCATTTTTTATATCCAATTTTGAGGTCAGACCCAGCAGCTGTGTCTCTTCTCCTCGCATTACGTCGTCTGATGAGCAAATTCCGGATATAAGATAAATATCGTTTGAGAATTTGTGAGTCCCCTTTATGAATTTTACGTTCAGATCGGGATTGTGTAGGGATATGGGAATTTCCGTGTAAGAGAGCTCTTTCATTCCGATACTTGAGGAAGCCATCCCGGATAAAACCAATGGCAATGAAGTTAGGTTCTTTTTTGTCTGTTTTGATAATTCTGATATTTGGTCCTTTAAAAATAACTGGTAAAAATCGATCCTGCTTAAAGGTCCCTGGTATTCAGACCATTGTTTATTCAGCTTTTTAATACCTTCGGAATTAGAAATTTCGGCAAGAGCCTTTCCGGAATCCCATTCCAATAGTTTAAGCCGAAATGAGGAGGTGCCCCAGTCGCATCCAAGAAAATATGAGTCGGTATGTGGCGTAGTTAAATTCAGGGGAGAGGTTACCATTCGCTTATGGATCCGTCTTCGTGCCGCCAAACCGGGTTGTGCCAATTATGGCCTTCATGGGCCGCTTCCTTCACCTTTTCCTCATCGATCTCAATTCCCAACCCAGGTAGTTCATTTCTTTTTATATAGCCATCCTTGACCTCAAATACCTCTGGATTGGAAAGATAATCCAACAGATCCATACTGTCATCGTGATAGTGAATGCCCAGACTGGTTTCCTGAATCAACGCATTTGGGCTGCAAAAATCGAGTTGAAGGGCAGAGGCAAAGCTAATGGGTCCGAGGGGACAGTGGGGAGCAATAGCGACATCATAAGCTTCTGCCATGGCTGCAATTTTACGGGTTTCCCAGATCCCTCCGGCATGACTCAGGTCCGGTTGAATAATATCAGCATATCCATTTTCTAAAAGTGAACGAAATCCCGATCGTCCGTATAGACGTTCCCCGGTTGCAATGGGCACTGTGGTATGCTGGGAGATTACTTTCAGGGCATCCAGATGTTCAGATAAAACCGGTTCTTCAATAAACATAGGTTTTACCTGCTCCAGCTCTTTCACGAGGTTTTTGGCCATCGCCTTGCGAACCCTTCCGTGGAAATCCAGACCTATACTGACATCCCACCCCAAATGCTCCCGGATTTCAGCTATCTTTTGAACAATATTCGTTATTTCTCCCGGGGTTTCAAGCCATTCTACATTACCCACGGCGTTCATTTTCACATGCTTGAATCCGGCTTCCTGGCGCTGTTGTATAGCTTCAATTAATTCTGAAGGCTCATCACCGCCAACCCAGGAATATACTTTCATTTTATCTCTTACTGGTCCACCCAGTAATTCATAGACCGGAACGTCGAGTGCCTTTCCTTTTATATCCCAAAGGGCTTGTTCAATACCTGAAATTGCGCTCATGAGGATGGGACCGCCCCGATAAAAACTTCCCCTGTAAAGCGTCTGGTAAATATCTTCAATATGACCCGGATTACGACCTATTAATACCTCTTTAAATTCTTCAACCGCAGCGGCAACCGTATCCGCTTTTCCTTCAATAACCGGTTCGCCCCAGCCAACTATTCCATCGGAGGTAGTGATTTTTAGGAATAGCCATCTTGGTGGAACTTTATAAAGATTAATATTTTCAATTGTACTCATTTAGAAAGAGAGATTTAGAAATAATTTTGCAGTTTTGAATTTATTACTGCCTTTATATAAAATATTTTTTTGAATAGTCAAATACTTGAGCTTGAAATATCAAATTGGGGAGAAACTACTTATATATCAGATTTTATTTAAACGAAATAATTTCCCATCAAGGCTTCTATAATCAGTAAAGAATTTGACAATTGTAGTATCAACATTATATTCTAAAACGTGTTATCGATAACATTTAGGTATAGGATTAATTTTTAAATGTTGTCAGTATCAAACAAGATATTCAATCACAAAGGGAATTAAGTTTATGAAATCAAGCCACATTTTTTATTTCTCTATGCTCCTTACTATTTGCCTTTATTACCGGGGTGAACGGACAGAAGGCAGAATATCAGGAACGCTAGTGATGTAAATGACAACGTTCCCTTAGCTGGTGTAAATATTATGAAAAAGGGTATGATATAAATTTTATATTAATACAAGGCCACCCCCAGTACCTATTGTTTAAGATGAATAGTAAAATCATTTATTTCTTGATACTCGCATTCTTTTTTATTGGATGTAATGATGATAAAATCAATGAACCCAATAATAGCTCAGATCAAGAATCGGAACCGTTAATACTGACTGTAGACTTTGAGAATAAGAAGCAACAGATCGAAGGTTTTGGGGCTTCGGATGCTTGGAGTACACAATTCGTTGGTAAAAACTGGCCGCTGGAAAAACGGGAACAAATCGCCGATTATTTGTTTAGCACGGATGCTGATGAGGAGGGTAATCCGGAAGGCATCGGACTTTCGATGTGGCGATTTAATATTGGGGCTGGTAGTGCTCGCCAAGGAGAAGAAAGTGGTATAGGGGATCCCTGGCGGAGAGCGGAAAGTTTTTTAACGGCTGATAGCACTTACGATTGGAACCGACAGGATGGACAGCAGTGGTTTATGCAGGCAGCCAGTGACCGTGGGGTGGAGAATTTCATCGGCTTTGTTAACAGTCCGCCGGTACTCCTTACCAAAACGGGAAAAGCCTTTGGCGATGGTAGTGGACAAGCTAATATTACCCCGGATTATTACAAAGAGTTTGCGGATTATATGGCTGAGGTCGCCCAGCATTTCAAAGAAAAGGGGACTCCGTTTACCTATATCAGTCCGGTGAATGAACCACAGTGGGACTGGTCCCAGGATAACGGGCAGGAGGGCTCCCCCTATCAAAATGAACAGTTGTCGGGTGTAGTAAAAGCACTTGATCAGAAGATCCAGGAATATGGACTGGATAGCAAGATAGAGATTCCGGAAACCGCACAGATTGATTTTATATAT
>JBEPXF010000068.1:0-11819 GCA_041642075.1 Fodinibius sp. | reverse complement strand
AACTGATCTGTTAACGGATAGTAAGAAAAAAGTTGATCCTGAATTAACTATAGAACCATTTGAGACCTTATGGCTAACCAAATGAAAGGCAATCAGGTATCTGTGTTAAGTTGTCAATAATAAGATCCGGTTTATATTCTTCTTTCTTGAGATCATTGGCTTCATGTCGAATGGATCTTTTGTCACCTACATAGAGTGCGGTTTTCATTCCTAAGCTTTTGACAGGTGCTATATCTTTTCGGATATCATTGCCAACATACAGCACCTCCTCAGACCGTAAGTTTTCCTGAGTTATTGCTTTTGCAAAATGTTTATAAAAATCTACAGAAGGTTTTTTAATCTTTGTCTGGTACGACCATGTGAGAAGATTGGGATCAAAGCCAAATTCTTCGGGAGACTGCTTATAAAAGGATTCAAAGGCAAGGGGAGTATAGTATTGAGAATTAGAAATAATTCCCAGCCGAATATCTTGATTAAGAAGATTGGTTAATACTGTTTTCAAATTAGGTGCAGGCCAGATATCATTAACTCGAAACTCAAACTCAATTCCGAATTGGATAACTTTTTCTTTAGTAACTTCCCCTTCAATGAATTTCTCGTCCCAAAGCTGGGTTAAAACATCCCACCATACTGCTCTTAAGTCTGGCTCGGGATGGTCAATTCCCTTTTTTTGAGCTGCAGTAATAGATTTATCAATAGTTTCTTCAAATAATTCATTTCCCCTGTGGCCAGCCTCATCTTTTAAAATGTTAAATCCAGTATCACTAAGTGATTCAGAAAAAAAAGCCTCACTATGCTCTTGCTGATCTTCGTCCACACCAATATCACCAACTGCTGAAATAAACATGGTACCATAAAAATCAAAGGCTACGCATTGAATACCTGTAAGGGTATCCAGCTTGGTGGGATGATCAATGGAAATTGGAGAAAGGGGTTCGGTAAGATCCTGAATACGTTCCAGTAGCCGGTGCTTATTCATTATTGTTCAAAGTTCGATTAAACTTTTTACGATATTCTTCGATCTCAATCATAGGAGGGCGTTCTTCCTCCGTAATACTCAGTTCAGCCTGTTCATAGACATTGTCTTTAGCCTGGGTTTGCCGGAGAATAGTTTCAAATTCTGCGATATCTTTTATTATACCAAGCGCTTTAGCCCGTTTAATAAAGGTTTGCAGGATGCCAAAGGCCATTTTTCCCAGTGCGCGAGTGGGCTTGTTTTCATGAATTCGTTGATCCAGATCTGTTTGTGCAAAAGCATCCAAGCCATATTTGGTATACACATCTATTAAATGAGAGGTTTCTACTCCATAACCAATCGGGAAGTTTATATTTTCAAGTACCTCACGACGAACAGCATATTCTCCAGAAAGGGGTTGGATAATGCCTGTAAGTTCAGGGAAATAAAGAGAGAAGAGGGGGCGGATTAAAATTTCAGTTACGCGTCCTCCACCCGAAGGTCGCACAGAGCCCGATACGGCCAGAGGACGGTCATAAAAGGCTTTCACATATTTTACCTTTTCCTGGTAAATAAGAGGTGCTACGAGTCCATAGACAAAGCGGGGGTGAATATTACTGATATCGGCGTCTACATATACGATGATATTACCTTTAAGTTGATAAATTGCTTTCCAGAGATTTTCCCCCTTTCCTTTTTTCTTTTCAAGTCCGGGTAATATATCATCTGCAAGGTAAACATCGGCTCCAAAATTAGTTGCTATTTCCCGCGTATTATCATCCGAGCCGGAATCTATCACAGCTATTTCATCCAGCAGGGGGTAACGGTCTACCAATTCCGATTTAAAAATAACAACCTCTTTGCCAATAGTCTTTTCTTCATTAAGGGTTGGCAGGCAAAGTGAGATTGTCAGGTCATTTTTTTGTTTTTTTTCAACCAGTTTTTTTAAATCCCAGAACTCAGAATGATGATAGGTGTTTTTATCAATCCACTTTTCAATCTTCTTCACAGTAACCTCCGTCAATAGCTAAAAGTGTGCCAATTATTTGTGCAATACCTGTGTACATCGGTTCTATTTCTATACATTCATCTGTTTCATGTACATTATCTCCATGAGTTAGCCCCAATGTGATAGCAGGAATATTTTTGTCTATAAAAGCAGAGAGTTCAGATGTGCTTGGCCCCGGCCGCGGTTTTATTTTAAGCTGATCCATAATTCGGCGTGTGTGGCGAACCAATGGATGTGAAAAGGAAATACCACCGGGTTCGCGCTGGGCAAATATATCCAGATTTATGGTATCTCCACTGCGGGAAGAAACTTCAGAAACGATTTCTTCCAGAGATTGATGAAGATCTTCAACCATATTCGATGATTCGGAGCGAATTTCAAACTGAAGTTTAGCCTTTAAGGCCGTGGTATTGAAAGAACTTCCACCTTCAATGGATCCCATGACCACACTTGTTCTGGGGCGCTGCGGTAGACGCAATTCATTAATATGATTAATGACCTCATTTAACGTTAGAATAGCACTGGCATCTCCAAAGCGGGACCAATCGTATTCCTCCGGAACCCGGCAGGATATCTCTCCACGCTTCATGCCTATAGAAGTATGGCTCAACCGTCCCAGTTCTACTCCCTCAAGACCAATTCCTGCTTTTATAGGCTGGTCAAAGTTAGATAGAAAAAAGCGAAGTCCCTCTAAATTACCGCGCCCAAGACTTCGACTGGCTCCCATTAAAATAAGATTATGGTCAAGCTCTATATCCATTTCTTCCAGTATAATAGGTAATGTAGCCAGAACTGCTATTCCCAGACTATTATCAGCTACACCAGCACCGCTTACTGTTTCTGGTTGAATTTGAATAGTATGATCTACTTTAGAATTAAAAACGGTATCAGCATGGGCAACTATCAAAATATTGTCATCTCTAATGTTACCTTCAATTATACCAATACCATTTCCCACTTCGTCAACAGAATTTTTGGTGATTTCTGCTTCCTTGAAGCGGTTCATTAAGAATTCAATTCGTTCTTCCTCTTCAAAAGTAGGGGCCGGAATTTCACCAGCCATGACAAGATTAGCCAATAGGATCTCACGAAGGTCCTGTGCCGTGTTTTGAATATTTTTTAGCAATCCAAGTATGTCTTCAAATGACTTTTTCAAGGCTCTGCTTAATTAAATTGATGTTATTTTTTTCAATTATATCTGAAATTAATAAAAGAAAGATAAAAAATGGAGTCCTTTCAAAAGGTACACAAATCAGAATACATTTTGTATTAGTAACGATAAAAACCAGCTTCCATATTTATTATTTGAGGTTTTAATTTTAAAAAAAAATGTAACCATTGGTAATTTTAATCGTCCTATGAATGTAGTGGAAACTATCTGTACTTTAGCTTATGATGAAAAGGGTTCCTTCTTTAAGGGGCGATAAATATATTTTCTGCAGTTGAATATTACAGATGATAGATAATCAGGAAGAATTTCAGATAGTGGAAGCGGTCCTGGATGGACAAAAGGATCGGTATAGGGAGCTGGTAGATCACTATGCTCCGCTGGTCTTTGATATAGTGAATCGATTTGTGGACCATGAAGATGAAGCAGAAGAGCTTGCTCAGGAAATTTTTGTTAAAACCTATGAGCGTTTGTCCAGCTTTAACGGAGAATCGAAATTTTCTTCATGGTTGTACAGTATTGCACAAAACCACTGCAGAGATTACGCAAAAAATATTCGGCGCAAAAACAAATCTTTCAGTCAAATGAAAGATCATGATCTTGAGGAACAGATGGATTCATATAGCGCGCCGGATATAGAAATGGAAAAGAGTCAATGGATTTCGTTGTTAAAGAAAGCTCTAGATGAGATTAACGAAGATTATGCTGAAGCTTTTTTAATGAAGTATGAGTCTGGTATGACCTATAAAGCGATGTCGAAACGGCTGGATGTTTCTCAAAGCGCTTTAAAAGTTAGGGTTTACCGGGCTAAGAAGGAATTAAAGACATTTATCGAACAAAACAGTTAAACCATGACGAACAAAGAAAAGTTGTTTCAGCAATATCTGGATGGGGAACTATCTTCTGAAGAGGAAAAAAAAGTTCTCCATGAGATTGCAGAGGATGAAGAACTCCGGGCAATGCTACGCTTTGAACAACAACTGAATGAAGCTTTCCTTGGAAGTCCCATCGAAGTTCATGAGCAGACGGTTCCCGAAGGTTTTTCGAATCGTGTCATGGAGAAAGTTGAACAAAAAGAAGATTTGAATTCCTCCGGTTTATTAGAACGATTAAATGAATGGTATCGCGACTTATGGGTACCGCGTAAAATTCAGTGGCGACCGGTATACGCATTTGCGGTGGCTATGTTGGTGTTATTATCTCTGAGTTACCCGCTCTACATGGTTCAAAATATGGAAAGCAACAATGAAATTTTTGCCGCCAATGAACCAACCAATTTAAACGATTCGGTACAACAGGTTGCTTCTGAGGGTGATGAGGTAATGCTTCGATTCGTCTATATCGATGAAGAAGCTAACTCTGTAGCAGTAGCCGGTGATTTTAGTGATTGGGAACCTGTTGAAATGACAAAACAGGAAGTGAATGGCGAGCAGGTTTGGACAGGCCTTGTATCAATGCCAAGAGGTGAACATAATTATATGTTTGTGAAGAATAACGAACAGTGGGTTACTGATCCACTGGCTTCAGTCCATCGCGATGATGGTTTTGGCAACAAAAATGCGGTGATCTATTTATGAGGTTAAGCCTGATAATCATGTGTCTGCTTTTTATAACATCAGCTGGATTTAGCCAACAAGGGCGGACTATTGTGTCTCTTGATTCCAGGATTGGATATTCTACCAACAGCTATTTGAATCCTTTTTTAGGAGAGTGGAATCCCTCTATGGAATCAGCTTATAATCTCACCTCTTTTCTTGGACAATCATTTTGGTACGGACAGGGGCATTCATTCTCTGTTACAGGTGGACTAGTTTATGAACCCTTTTTTAATGAACAGACATCCAGTTGGAAAGGAGGAATCGGTCTATTTGACTATAGTTATCGGCTTTCAGAAAAGTTTAATATAGGAATTGAGAGTGGGGGGAGCTATATGCAAAATCAATATAGTCGTACCCTTATATGGATACAGCCGAAATTCACTTGGTTCGTTACTCCTTTTACTTTATTTCGTGCTAAAGTTGGGCCGAATTTTCGCAGCTATCAAAATTTTAGCGAGGTGGAACAGGCTACGGACCGTCTGGATCTGTATAGCCTGGAATTCGAAACATGGCCCAGTTACCAATGGAGATTAAGGACTGGGATATATGGAGCATTAAATACACTCGCCGATCCTCGAGAAGGGTTTACCACTCAGGCTTCAGCAGGATATCATTTTCGAAACGGAGCTTCTATATCAATTACCGGAAGCATGCAGCAATTTCAGTTCGATCAAACTGTCACAGATGGGAATGGGGGGGATACTTTTCCTCCCATTGGCGGTGGAGGTTCTTCTACTGCAGTTGTAACTAATACAGATCGAATTGTTCGGGTGGGGGTCGATGGTACTGTTCCTCTTAGTAAGCGGTTTGCAGTTTTCGCAGGTGTTGGGACATTATATTTCATGAGTGAAAATGCTGAAAGTTCTTCTAATGACTATAAGGTATCTGGCGGTTTTCGTTTCAATATAGAACCTAAAATTAACAAAAGGAATGCTAAAATTAAGCCTGAGTGGAACAAAAGTAACAAACAACAGAGGGTCCAAATTCAATATTCCGGTCAGGGCCGGCTTTATCTTGTAGGAAGCTTCAATAACTGGAATAAAGATGGAATTCCTTTAACAGAACAATCTGATAATACCTATTCAGCCCAGCTAAGGCTTGAGGTCGGTTCATATGAATATAAAGTCCTAAAAGTTCATGGAGATTCAGAGGAATGGCTTGAATTTTCAAATGAAGTCTATACTGTAGATGATGGTTTCGGCAGTAAAAATGCAATGTTATTAGTCGAATAAATTAACAATCAGAATTATGAAAAACTCTAAACTCTTATTTTTATCATTATTTGTCTGCAGTATGTGTTTATGGTTGTGGCCTTTAGAGAAGGTACATGCTCAAGATACAAATGTATCTACACTTGCTGAACAGGCTGAGGCAGCGGGTATCGACCAGGCTACTTTGTCGGAACTTCAAAACCGAGCCCAAAGTCGTAGAATCAATAACGAACAACTCAGCCAAATCCTGGAATCAGCGCTCAGTCTATCTGAACAAAATTTGCCCGGACAGTTAGCTATTGACAAGGCTCTGGAAGGACTATCCAAGGGGGTACCGGGTGAAAAACTTGTTCCCGCAGTAGATAGAGTTGGACAAGGGATGAGGCAAGCAGCAGAGGTTGTTGACCCATGGATGGATCGCGATGAAGTACGGGCCCATCTGAAACGACAAGGTCAATCGATGTCGGAAAGTAGCTTTCGTAATGAAATGATCAGGGCTACCTCAAAGTCATTTGTTCAAAATGTTCCAGCTGATAATGTGCAAGGTATATTTAATGAAATTAGCTCAGAAAATATCCTTTCTCAGCATACGTCCGGTGATTTGATCACAGCTGTTGGTATTCTTCCGGACTTACCTACTACTGTAAATCAGCCTAAAGTTTCTGCCTCATTTATCGTTAGAGCCTTAAAAGGCGGATTTGATGCCGATAAATTACAGCAACTTCCCTCGGCTATGAAAATGGGACAACAACGTAGCCAGTTACCGGCGGCCTCCATTATTGAAGGTGTTGGCAAGCAAATGGAAAATGGGACTCCCGCAAAGCAGGTATTGCAGAACCTTTTTAATGGCAATATTGGGGGTGGTCCTCCAGGAAATATTCCGAAAGGGCTGGATAATCGTCCAGATCGAGGGAATAATAACCGTGGGAATGGCAATCCCGGCGGAAATAATGGCAACAACTAAGGATTATGCTTTAATCCTGATTTAATGAAGTTTTTTTAAAAAAGCTTGTAACCATTCGGAATTTCGGTCGTCATATGTACAGAATGAAAGATAAAACCCCATTTAAACAATTTTAATTTAACAATAATTATATGCTACAGAATAAAATACTAACCCTACCATTAGCATTTTTCTTTGCAGTAGCGGTCTTTTTTACAGCTTGTGATAACAGCGGTACAGACGGAAGCATGGGAACGATGACCGTCGAGATGACCGACGCCCCCATTGATTCAGCCGATGCAGTAAACGTATTCATCGAACGCGTAGAAGTTAATAATGCCGAAAATGAGGATGAAGGTTGGATCGTACTAAATGAACCCCAGCAGAGTTATAATTTACTGGAGCTCACGAACGGAGCGACCGAAGTAATTGGTACCAGCGAGCTAGAACCTGGAATGTATAATCAAATCCGACTGATACTAAGCGAGGGAGGTCATAGTATAGAAGTAGATGGTGATGTACATGACATGAAGGTTCCAAGTGGACCTCAAACCGGTATTAAACTCAATATTAATGCCGAGATTGAACCTGATTTCGAATATGTACTTCTATTGGATTTTGACGCCAGCCGTTCTGTTGTTGCCGCAGGCCAGCCTGGTAACGCCGTTAAATATCTTTTGAAGCCGGTTATTATGGCTAAAGAGAAAGCTGTTACTGGCAATATTGAAGGAGTTATAGATCCTGCCGAAGCAAACTCAGTAGTTTATGCTATAGACGATGTAGATGCAACAGAACCTGATACACTTGCTTCAACTATTGCGGATACGACAAGTGGCGATTTCAAAGTTATTGGACTGGAAGAAGGTAGTTACGACGTGTCTATTAACCCCAGAACTGATGACTATCAATCTGAGACAGTGGAAGATGTGAGCGTTACAATAGGGCAATCCAATGACTTAGGAACTGTTGAGCTAAATCAGCAGTAGACTTCAAGTCAGAAGCAGTACTTCTATATGATGTTACTGCTTCTTTAGGGCGAGGGTCCGCAACTTAAGTTGCGGACCCTTTTTTTATGTTTTAAAAAACAAAACCAGGATTTTATCAGAAATAGGGATACAAAAGAGAAGTACCTGGATGGATGAGATATAAAGGAAATATGGTCTTTTTCTCAAAACTCTATGAAGTCTATTTTAAATATATCATTCACCGATCACTTTCAGCGTAACCTTCTGTAATTGAAAGGAAAATCGTGGTATAGATGTGCATGATGATATTAATCAGTTTAAGCGGGGTGCTTTCGCATCTCGCTTAACTTATTTTATGAAGGGGAGTGCAAAAACTCATGTTGCCATATCCGGTAACCTATAATGGGCATAGTAGGGGGAAACAGAACTCTTATACTGTAACAGGCTCAGCCTCAAATTTCGCAATACTGCTTTTCTTTATAGGATCGCCCATCAGGGTAGCTGAAGTACAATCGGTGATTGTCACTTCCACATAATCTCCCTTTTCAAAATCCTTGCGATCAAAAACGACCATTTTATTGGTATCAGTACGTCCACGAAGTTGTTCATCAGAACGTTTACTGGTTCCTTCTACCAAGACCAAATGTCGGCGACCGATTTCTTTTTTATTAAGCTCTTCCTGTATACTCATCTGTTGTTCTATAATTTCAGAAAGGCGGCGTTTCTTAACCTCTTCAGGAACATTATCCTCATATTTACGCTGGGCAAGAGTACGGCCTCGCTCGGAATATGCAAACATATAGGCCAGATCATACTTTACTTCGGCCATTAGGGAAAGCGTGTCCTGATGTTCTTCTTCTGTTTCATCACAGAAGCCTGTAATAATATCAGTAGAAAGCGTTACGCCCGGAATAATATCTCGCATTTTATCTATGAGCTCCAAGTATTGCTCACGCGTGTAAGGACGTCGCATTCGTTCCAGAACCGCATTATTTCCAGATTGTGCAGGAATATGGATATAATTACAGAGATTTGACTGTTCACTGATACTCTCCAGAAGTTCTTCAGGAAAATCCTTGGGATGAGGGGAGGAGAATCGAATTCGCATCTCCGGATCAATTTGGCTTGCTTTATACATCAGTTCAGCGAAAGAGTTATCCCCATCGTTATAGGAGTTTACATTTTGCCCCAGCAGAGTAACTTCTTTGTATCCTTGTTCACTGAGCTGCTTTAGTTCATCAAGAATACTTTCCGCGGGACGGCTCCGCTCACGTCCACGCGTAAAGGGGACCACGCAAAAGGCACACATGTTATCACATCCACGCATTATGGTTACAAAAGCGCTAACCCCATTATCGTTGGTACGCACCGGCTTAATGTCTGCATAGGTCTCTTCCAGCGACAGCAGGACGTTCACGGCTTTACGCCCGTCATCAACATCAGAAAGCAATTTGGGAAGATCGCGATAGGCATCAGGGCCCACAACAAGATCAACAAGTTCTTCCTTTTCCATAATTTGCTCCCGAATACGTTCGGCCATACAGCCCAGTACGCCCACGGTCATGTCCCCATCCCTTTCTCTTTTCATCGCCTTAAATTCCTTGAGTCGGTTCCATACGCGCTCTTCGGCATTTTCGCGAATTGAGCAGGTATTAATGAAGACAACTTCGGCATCATCAGGCTCATTGACGGGCTGCATGCCTTCTTCCATCAGGATAGAATTGACAATCTCTGTATCAGAGACATTCATCTGGCAGCCGTATGTTTCGATATAAAAATTGCGTTGATCCAAGGGAATAAGGTTTTTGCTTGCTGGTTATGATGGGCTAAATATAAGAAGAGATTGCCTCTTTATGAAAGTCAATAAGCTATTTGTTGCAGGGAAAAATAAAGATAGCCGTGATTGATTATTTAATGTTAATATTTTAAACAAGAGCTTTTGGTTATTGACTAGATTTTACCAACAGTTTCAGTAAATTGGAAGATCTTATTGAAGGTGCAGTTCATATAATTTCAAAAGCAGTAGAATTCTATAATCCCGTTTTATAATAAAAACCAAATTTAACTTATATGTTGAGATTACCCCAAGAGGAAATAGAAGGCGTTTTAATTCAAATTTTAAAGGAGTATGATTTTTCTGATATAAAAGCTCAGCTTATCGCCAGGGTGCATACAGAATCAAGTCGTGATGGAGTTTATTCTCATGGACTCAACCGGTTTCCGCTTTTTATCGATTATGTTGAACGAGAGTTAATCGATATAACAGCAGATCCTGAAAAAATTGCCAACTTTGGAACACTTGAGCGCTGGGATGGTCAACTAGGACCTGGTGTCTCCAATGCCTACCAATGTATGGAGCGAGCTATGGAACTTGCTCAAAAACATACGATAGGATGTGTAGCATTACGCAATACCAATCATTGGATGCGTGGGGGCACCTATGGATGGCAAGCTGCTGATAAGGGGAAAATAGGCCTTTGCTTTACAAATACTAAGCCTAATATGCCGCCATGGGGCGGTAAGGAGAGTCGAATTGGTAATAATCCATTTGTTATAGCTATTCCAAGAAAAGAGGGCCATGTGGTTCTAGATATGTCCATGTCACAATTTTCATTTGGTAAAATACATAGTTATCACCTTAAAAATGAAAAATTACCATTTTATGGGGGGTGGGATCAAAAGGGGAATCTTTCAAAAGATCCGGAGGAAATTTTATCCAAAGAGCGCGGATTACCGATCGGTTATTGGAAAGGTTCTGCTTTGTCGATAGTCCTCGATATGTTGGCTGCTTTACTTTCTGATGGAAACTCTACATGTAGTATTGGTAAAAATGAATATGAAGTAGGAATCTCACAGATTTTTATTTGTATAGATCCGCAGGAGTTTTCGGATGGGGAGCTGAAGGAGAAACTATTAAACGAGATTATTGATAGTGTGCACGACGTACCCCCGATAAATGAGGGGGAGCGTACCTATTATCCCGGTGAAAAAACGCTGGCCACGCGTAAAGATAATATAAGGAATGGAATACCGGTTAGTAAAGAAGTATGGGAAGCCATTACCAACCTAACTTGAGATAGTAAAAAACTTGATTCAGATGATTACAGAAAATATGGTACAGTAGTGATTATTAGCTAATCGGGTTATGGTTATCTACCCAGAAATACCTGTACTTAGTTTGGCCATGTTTCGGGTCGCTTTCGCCATTCGGAAAGGGCCTCCAGATCATTTTCATCCACATAGCCATGTTCGTTAGCTACATCAATTAGAGTCGTATAATCAGTCAGGGTATAAAGAGCGACGCCTGCATCTTCAAAGCGTTGGATAGCCTTGTCAAAGCCATAGGTAAAGATACTAAGCACAGCTTGTACATCTGCATCAATAAATTGGAGTGCTTCCACTACAGAAATAGCTGATCCACCGGTTGAAATAAGATCTTCGATTATTACCGTGGATTCCCCCTTTTGGATACCACCTTCAATTTGATTTCCTAATCCATATGCTTTAGCCTTTGCTCTTACATATGACATCGGTTTATCCATATTCTCAGCAATCCAAGCAGCGTGGGGAATACCAGCTGTAGCTGTGCCGGTGATAACATCAATGTCACCGTATTCCTCTCTGATAAAAGAGACGAATCTTTGGGCTATCTTTTTTCTAATCTTTGGATAGCGCATGGTTAACCGATTATCGCAATAGATAGGTGAATTCCAGCCGGAAGACCAGGTAAACGGATCATTGGGCTGTAGTATGACAGCGTTTATCTTGAGAAGATCAAGTGCTATTTCTTTCGCAAAAGATGAATCTATAAGCATATATTAAATGGTTAGGTGACGAAATATTGGGTCTGTATAACAAATAAAATTACAAATTTAATTTTAAATGAAATATAAAACAATTTTAAGGCATAAGAAGGCATAAAATCCCGCTAAAAGATCATCGACCAGAATGCCCCAGCCGCCTGGAAGTT
>JBEPXF010000067.1:0-11870 GCA_041642075.1 Fodinibius sp. | reverse complement strand
GCGGCTGGATTTTGTTCGACTTCTTCTTCAGAGGGACGGATAATACCTCCTGAAATTTCTTCGATGGGAGAAAGAGGATTACCGTAAAAATCTTTCTCTATTTCTCCTTTGTGGTTTCCTGCCCTGAAGAATTTTTTAACAATTCGATCTTCCAGCGAATGATAGCTGATCGCTACAATACGTCCTCCGGTCTTCAACAACTCAAGCGATTGGTCGAGAACCTGGCGCAGCATATCCAATTCCCGGTTTACTTCTATCCGGATGCCCTGAAAAACACGGGCTACGCTTTTGATCTGATACTTTCCATATACCACAGCCTCTACGGCGTCGCGTAATTCAGTTGTCGTTTCAATGGGACGACGATCAATAATTTTGCTTGCGATTTCTCGGCTTAGCCGTTCTTCTCCATAGTGATAGATAACATCACGAAGTTCTTCGTAGGAGTACTCGTTTACTACCTGATACGCCGTGATTCCCCGGAGGTTACTCATCCGCATATCTAACGGACCCTCTTTTTGGAATGTAAATCCGCGGTCTGCTTCTTTTATTTGGTGAGTTGAAACTCCGAGATCGAGAAGGATTCCGGATATCTCACCGTGTAATTCTGGGGATAATAGTCGCGTGAGATATCCGAAATTGCCTTTTATGGAAGAAAAACGGTCATCCTGTCCAATACGGGAATTTGCAGCAGACAGGGCTTCGTCATCCTGATCAATACCAATGAGTTGAGCGTTGCTGTCGAGATGAGATAACAATGCCTGGCTGTGTCCTCCACCGCCAAGTGTAGCATCGATATAGATACCCTGGGAGTCCGTAATTAAATATTCTACGGACTCTTCCAGCAATACCGGCTGATGCTCATAATATGTATCATTGTTGGTCATGGTTATCATCGTCGCCCATTACACGCTCAAAAAGTTCTTGGTACGATTCGAAATCTAAGCCAGAATCTATCTCATCTAATTTTTCAGGCGACCATATTTCTATACGTTCGCCGCTGCCAATAAAAATGGCTTTGCCATCGATGCCGGCCCAATCTGTCAATTGTGAAGGTAGAGGAATACGGTTTTGATTATCCAGAGACAGATCTTCTGCAAAGCGCAGGAAATTGCGTTTTACGGTCCGACCTTCCTTGGTAAAGCTGTTAATCTGGGAAAGTTGGTCTTCTACTTTTTGCCATTCATCCTCTGGGTAGAGATAAAGACAAGGTTCAAGACCTCTTAAGATAGTAAAACGCTCTTGTGCCTGGGGGCTGAGAGCTTTACGCAGTTTAGCCGGGAAGCTAACGCGTCCTTTATTATCAACACTATGTTCGTATTGGCCTTTAAAGCTCGGCATATATGGTCCCCAGAATTACAGCAATTGTTATCGAATTCGACAAGTGGATTGGAACTCCCACATTCTCCCACTTCACCCCACAATGTACCCCGAAAGGTTATAATATGTCAAGAATTTATTGCAGAAATATTGAATAATTATTTAAGGAGGAAGTTATATGATGAATTTTTGGACAAAAACCCTCCCGAATAGCTTTAAAAGGGATTATAGAGATATAAGTTTTTACTTGATCCGTTTTGGGTTATAAAGTGGTAGAGAGTGGGAGTTTTATTGTAAAACCTTATCAGTAGAGATATGTCTGAATTTATTTAATCGTTCCTCAATAACATTATGAGTTACCGATAAGCAATGATATTCTTTCCCTCAAAAAATTTTGCAGTTTATGATAGGTAGATCCTTTTGTCAAGACCAGTACGAAATGTTCCTCTCGCTTTATTTTAAAGATAGAGGTAGTAGTAACTCCGGTAGTCAAATAGTTCTATTTCCTTTGACCATTTTTGTCAATATCAGCATACTCCCACAGCCAGTTCAGGATGCCGGCATGTGGGGATGGAAATTTTATTTATTTGCTGCCAAAAGGAATTGTGACTCCAAGCCACGGAATTCCGATAAGGTTGCCGGCATCGGTAAGTGGCCGGAACAACCCAATGTCCAGAGCGAAAGACTCCGGAGCCCAGCGGAAACCCGCAGAAATAATTCCACTTTCATCCACTCCTGGGACAAAATAATTCTCAGTCAGCAGATAAAACTTACGTCCGGTTCGTATCAACCCGCTGATGTTGACAACTGGTGTGCTCGAGATCTCACGGCCTACATATCCGTAACCCAGAGAAACACTTAGGTTTCTATCGCGATTTCCAAAAGTTCCAACACCGTATAAAATCCCAAGAGCTTCCGAGTCTGCTCCCACAACTCCGCCGACCATTGCTCCACCACCTAAGTGAAATTTTTCCGCAACAACCGGAACCGAAACTTTTGGCAAAAGCCAAACTGGTGTTTCTCCAGCACCAAAAAGAAACAGAGGAACTAACCCTCCGCCAATAGAAAAATTGTCTGAGACTCCATAGTTCACGTTGTTAAATAAAACCCATGTGTTTTGGTAATACCCTCTGCCTTTTTGTAAGCCAATAGCATTTGGAGAGAAAAAGTATCTTGTTGACTGCGGATTTTCGAACCAGTACCCACCATTCTTGATTCGATCAGCACTAATTTTTTCTATGCTTTCAATGTTTACCCGCTCAATGGTCACCTGGCTCAGGGATTCTGTTCGTAAAGTTATACTTTCATCATCTTCAGAAATTAACTCCCCGACAAATGTCTGTTTCTGGACCGTAACAACTTTATAAAAATCCGGTTGGTTTTGAGCTTGTAATCTTGAGATATTCACGATGTAAATAAGACATAAGAAAAATAAAAACAGTTGTTTATTCATGATCTGCAAAAAACAATTAAGAATTTAACCGAGAATAAATTTTACGCATTTAATTCATTACTTCCTACGTAAAATGCATTTAGCTGGCTGAACGATATGCTTGGAAGCTCTATTCTTTCTCTTAAAAGCTTGAATTTATAATAGGTAGCTCCCTTTCTCAAGGCTAATGAGATGTATTCCTCCCGCTTCTGCGAGATTTTATTGACCGGGATCACTCTAATGAGGCTGGTCCTGATTGGTCGCTTATAACTTCGGCATGGGGCAAGAGGATAAATGGGAAAGGCACTAAAAAAGAAAAGGCCGATCTTCCGATCGGCCTTTTGATCTCTTTATGTAATAAGCTTTATATAGATGTTTAGCTTTTGATGCTCTGAATATTAGTATAAGTAAGCTTTCCTGATGGTTCATACTCTCTCTCCAGCATCTCTGAAAGTAAACTGCAAAATTTCCAGATTAAAAGCTTAATTATGAGTGTAATCTAACCAAGGTTAAAAAGTCTTATAAGAACCTTAATATTTCCCTCAAATCAAGAGGTAATTCCAATCATCTCATCAGGGGAGTTCAGTTTCCCCCATAAGGTAGCGGTCGCATTCACGGGCGGCTCCCCGCCCTTCATTAATTGCCCAAACGATCAGGCTTTGTCCCCGGCGCATATCACCGGCGGCAAAAACACCATCAACACTAGTATGATAATCCCCATGCTCTGCTTTGGCATTGGAACGCTCGTCGCGTTCAACTTCAAGCTGTTCCAGGACCGGACTTTCAGGTCCCAGGAATCCCATCGCCAGCAGTACGAGGTCAGCCTCCCAAACTTTTTCAGTCCCCGGAATTTCACGAGGTACTTTACGACCGTCTTCATTGGTTTCCCATTCAATCCGAACGGTATGCAATTCTTTAACATTGCCTTCACCGTCACCTACAAACTTTTTGGTCATAACGAGGTATTCCCGGGGATCGTCTCCAAACTCAGCCTTGGCTTCTTCCTGGCCGTAGTCCAGTTTGTAGATACGAGGCCATTCGGGCCACGGATTATCTTCTGCCCGATCCTCGGGAGGTTGGGGTAAGATCTCGAACTGGGTGATGCTCTTACAGTCGTGACGCATAGAAGTACTTACGCAGTCTGTTCCCGTATCTCCACCGCCGATGACAATAACGTCTTTATCTTTGGCAGAGATAAACTTATTCTTGTGCTCATCATCGAGGAATTTTTCGACGTTGGCATGGAGAAATTCCATTGCAAAGTGAATGCCGTCCAATTCACGTCCTTCTATTTTGAGATCTCTTGGGTTAGTTGCCCCACCAGCCAAAATAACGGAGTCGTACTTTTGGGTGAGTTCAGTAGCATGGATATCTGTACCGATTTCAGTTTCTGTTATGAAGTTAACTCCTTCATCATCCATTAGGTCAACACGACGCTGGACGACAGATTTTTCTAATTTCATATTCGGAATGCCATAAGTAAGAAGCCCGCCAATGCGTTTGTCCCGTTCATAAACCGTTACATTATGTCCTGCTTTATTGAGCTGGTCGGCAGCGGCTAATCCTGCGGGACCGGACCCCACTACGGCTACTTTTTTATCGGTACGCTCTTCGGGCGGATTCGGTTGCATCCATCCTTCCTCATATCCTTTGTCAATAATTGCCTGCTCAATACTTTTTATAGCAACGGGAGGTTCAATAATGCCAAGAACACATGATCCTTCACAGGGGGCCGGGCAGGCACGTCCTGTAAATTCAGGAAAATTATTGGTTTTAAGGAGGCGGTGCAGCGCTTCCTTCCACTTGCCATTATAGACCAAGTGATTCCATTCCGGAATAAGATTTTTAACGGGGCAGCCCATGGTTGCGCCATTTTTATCCTTCCCGGTTTGGCAGAAGGGAATGCCGCAATCCATACATCGGGCGCCTTGTTCTTCGAGCTCTTCCTCACTTAAAGATTCATGGAGCTGATCCCAATCTTTAGTTCGCTCTTTGGGATCTCTTTTCGGATGCGGTTTACGATCGAACTCCATGAAACCGGTTATTTTACCCATAATATTAAATCTGTATTACAATGTTCTTTAGTTACTGTTGTACAATTGAACGATTAGGTGATTATCTGTTCTGCAGGAAGGCTTCCATCTCGGCCTCGTCTTTGTCGAGTCCTTTTTCTTCGGCCTGTGTAATGGACTGTTGCATTTTTTTGAAATCTTTAGGCATAACCTTTACAAAACGATGAATCATTTCATTCCATTTGGCAAGTACTTTCCAGCCTCGGTGGCTATCGGTATATTCGGCATGTCTACGGATCATCTCATAGACCTGGTCAATTTCATCTTCATCCTGCAGGCGTTCCAGCAATACCCGTTCGGTATTACACTTCTTGTGGAACTGCTGATTCATATCAAGGACATAGGCTATTCCACCAGACATTCCAGCTGCAAAATTACGTCCTGTTTCACCAAGTACGACCACGCGTCCCCCGGTCATATATTCACAGGCGTGATCTCCTACGGCTTCAACCACGGCATGGACGCCACTATTACGGACACAGAAACGTTCTCCCGCTTTTCCGCGAATATAAGCCTGTCCTTCTGTAGCACCGTAAAATGAAACGTTTCCGACAATAATATTTTCCGCCGGATTAAATCGGGCATTTTTGGACGGGTAGAGAATAAGCTTTCCACCGGAAAGGCCTTTACCAAAGTAATCATTGGCATCGCCTTCCAGTTCAAGCGTCATTCCATTTGGTATAAACGCGCCAAAACTTTGTCCCGCAGAACCATCAAATTTAATGTGGATGGTATCTTCAGGCAGACCCTTAGCACCGTATCTTCGTGTAATCTCGCTGCCGAGTATGGTACCAACAACGCGGTTGGTATTTTTTATAGGCAGGGTGGCACGGACGCTTTTACCTTCAGAAAGCGCTCGTTGTGAAAGATCCATAAGCGTCTGGACGTCCAACGCATTTTCAAGTCCGTGATTCTGGGTCATTGTACGTCGGATGCCAACACTGTCGTCTACATCCGGTTTGTGCAATACCGGTGATAAGTCCAGATATTTGGCTTTCCAGTGATCGGTATCCCGCTGATAGAGCTTGTCGGTACGACCAATCATCTCATCAACCGTTCGGAAACCTAATTTAGCCATATACTCGCGCAGATCCTGGGCCATAAACTTCATGAAGTTGACCACATATTCGGGATCACCGGTAAATTTCTTTCGCAGTTCGGGATCCTGGGTAGCAATACCTACAGGACAGGTATTCAGGTGGCAAACGCGCATCATCACGCAGCCAAGAGTAATAAGGGCGCTTGTACCAAAACCAAATTCCTCAGCTCCCAGAAGTGCAGCTATCGCAATGTCGCGACCGGTTTTGATTTGTCCGTCGGTTTCAAGTTTGACCCGACTTCGCAAATCATTCAGGACAAGGGTTTGATGGGTTTCGGAGATTCCCAGCTCCCAGGGCAGGCCAGCGTGTTTGATACTGGTTTGGGGAGATGCCCCGGTACCGCCATCGTGGCCGCTTACAAGAATTACATCTGCATGTCCTTTGGCAACGCCGGTGGCAATAGTACCTACTCCCACGGCTGCTACCAGCTTCACGTTAATATCTGCATCTTTGTTAGCATTCTTAAGATCATGAATAAGCTGAGCCAGATCTTCGATAGAGTAGATATCGTGATGCGGCGGTGGTGAAATAAGTCCCACTCCCGGAGTTGAAAACCGTACATCGGCAATCCAGGGGTAAACCTTTTTGCCGGGAAGCTCGCCGCCTTCACCGGGCTTGGCTCCCTGCGCCATTTTAATTTGGATTTCATTGCCGTTGGTCAGGTATTCGCTGGTTACGCCAAAACGACCGGAGGCTACCTGCTTAATGGCACTGTTCTTTGAATCACCATTGGGTTCCGGAGTAAAGCGTTCGGGATGTTCCCCGCCTTCACCGGTATTGCTTTTACCCCCGATGCGGTTCATGGCAATGGCCAGTGCTTCGTGAGTTTCCTTGCTAATTGAACCATAAGACATGGCACCGGTTTTAAAGCGCTTACATATACTTTCAACCGATTCAACTTCTTCAATGGGAATAGACTGCGATTCATCAATATTAAAGTCCAGCAAACTCCGCAGGGTGGGAGGCGGATCAAAATGATCATCTATTAAGCTTGCATACTCTTTATAAAGCTCATAATCTCCATTTTTGGTTGCCAGTTGAAGCGTATGGACCGTTTCAGGATTATATGCATGATACTCACTGTCTTTTCGCCACTTATAGGCCCCACCCTCATCGAGCACCTGTCCATTTGTGCGGTATTTGGGATAGGCTTGTCGGTGGCGGAGTTTTGCTTCTTCGGCTATCGTATCCAGCCCGATACCTTCGATACGAGAATCGGTCCAGGTGAAGTACTTATCGATCAGTTCTTTATTAAGGCCAAGTGCTTCGAAAATTTGGGCGCCCCTGTACGATTTAATCGTTGAGATACCCATTTTCGACATCACTTTTACGATACCTTTGAGAACGGCTTTGTTGTATCCTTTCTGTGCACGTTTGAAAGAAAGATCAAGGTGACCTTGTTCAATAAGGTCATGGATACTTTCGTAAGCCATATAGGGATTTATCGCCTCTACGCCATAACCGAGCAGCGTACAGAAATGGTGCGTTTCGCGGGGTTCGCCCGACTCCAGCACCAATCCAACGTTCGTTCTGTTTCCAGAACGGATGAGATGGTGATGAAGTCCTGCTACCGCCAGCAATGCCGGAATAGGAGCTTTCTGGCGATTAAAGTTTCGATCAGAAAGAATCAGGATATTGACGCCTTCTTCAATAGCGGCATCGGCCGCGGCGAAGAGTTCATCCAGTGCTTCTTCCAAGCCATCACCTCCTCTATCGACATCAAAAAGAATGGGCAGCGTTTTGCTTTTAAACCCTTCAAGGTCAATATCCTTGAGCTGGGTAATCTCCTCGTTTTTGAGTATGGGCGACTTCAACCGTATCTGCCGACAGTTCTCCGGAGAGACATCCAAAATATTCCCCTGGGACCCCAAAATTGTTTCGGTAGAAGTAATGAGCTCTTCCCGAATGGGATCTATCGGTGGATTGGTAACCTGTGCAAAAAGTTGTTTAAAGTAATTATAAAGCAGCTGCGGTTCATTGGAGAGTACTGCAATAGGGGCATCATTACCCATAGCGCCGACCGGTTGCAGCATATCTTCGGCCATGGGACCAACATTTACATTAAGGTCTTCATAAGTATAGCCGAATACTTTTTGTCGTTGTATAATCTTATCATGTTCAGGAAGAGGCTTCTTTTCTTCCTCGAAAGGAATATCATGGAAATCAACCATATTTTCGTCTAACCATTCGCGGTAGGGGTGCTCGCGGGCTATTTCATGCTTGATTTCTTCGTCACTTTTTATGCGTCCTTCCTCCGTATCTATCAGGAGCATGCGTCCCGGCTGCAGACGATCTTTGTACACCACATCTTCTGGGGGAATATCAAGTACCCCTACCTCTGATGAAAGTACAACTATGTCATCGCTGGTTACATAATATCGGGATGGACGAAGTCCGTTACGATCCAATGTAGCCCCCACAATTTTTCCGTCTGTGAATGCGATAGAAGCGGGACCATCCCACGGTTCCATCAGGCAGCTATGGTATTCATAAAAAGCTTTCATTTCGTCATCCATGCTTTCATGCTTTTCCCAAGGCTCGGGAATCATCATCATCATGGCATGGGGCAGAGAACGTCCGCTTAACAAGAGAAACTCCAGACAGTTGTCAAACTTTGCCGAGTCACTTCCATCTTCCTGGATAATAGGCGTAATCTCATCCAGATCTTCATCAAAGAGATCGGTAGAGAGCTGAGCTTCACGTGCGTGCATCCAGTTTTGATTCCCTCTTAGTGTATTAATTTCACCATTATGAATAAGATAACGGAAAGGGTGGGCCAGCTTCCAGTTTGGGAATGTATTGGTACTAAAACGGGAGTGCACGAGTGCAAGTGCTGACTCCATACGCGGGTCGGATAAATCCGGATAAAAAGCTTTCAGCTGGGTAGATGTTAGCATCCCCTTATAAATAAGGGTGCGTGAAGAGAGACTCGGTAGATATACGAAATCCTTTTGTGTGAGATCACTCTCTTCAATTCTTTTGGATATTTTACGACGAATAACATAGAGCTTCCGCTCAAAATCCAGCTGGGTTTCGATATCCGGGTTTCGACCGATAAATAACTGTCGGACCGATGGTTCAGTATCTTTTGCAGATTGGCCGAGGTAAAAGTTGTCAGTGGGTACTTTACGCCATCCAAGTACTTCTTGTCCCTCTTCATGGACAATATCTTCAATCACTTTTTCACAGGCCAGTCGGTCTTCTCGTTCTTGTGGAAGGAAAACCATGCCTATTCCATATTGGCCGCGGCCCGGCAGGTTGATACCTAATCCACGGCAGGATTCAGTTAGAAACTTGTGTGGTATTTGGATTAGAATTCCGGCACCGTCTCCGGTATTGCTTTCACTTCCGGTAGCACCCCGGTGGTCAAGGTTATGCAGCACGGTAAGTGCCTGGTTTATAATCTTGTGCGATTCTTTACCCTTAAAATTTACTACAAATCCTATGCCGCATGCGTCATGTTCGTGGCGGGATTGATATAAACCCTGATCTTGAAACATGTTATGTCTAATTTAGTTTGTTTTGATGGAGGTGAAATGATTGATTGCTAAAAAATATCTCTTAAATCAGCGATTTTGCTGTTTTGACAATATCACTTAGAACGCCCGCAGCCGTCACTTCCTTACCTGCTCCGGGACCTTGGATAATTAAAGGTGTTTTGTTATAAAAATCAGAAATAATTTGAATTAGGTTATCAGTGCCTTGAAGTTGCCCGATAGGAGAATCTACCGGCACTTTCTGAACGCCTATTGAGATTGTACCATCAATTAGCCGGGCGGTATGGCGGAGTGTCTTATTTTCTTCCTGTGCTTCTTGTATCCGCTGTGCCCAGTATTGATCATATTCTGCTAATCGTTTTAGAAATGTTTCTCTGTTAACATCCGCTAGTTCGTCAGGTATAAGTGATTCAACCTGTAATTCATTCCGTTCGATTTTATATCCCAGTGTTCTTGCCAGAGTCAAAAATTTTCTGGCCACATCTTCCCCGGAAAGGTCGTCACGGGGATCAGGTTCTGCATAACCGAGTTCGCGTGCCCTAACGGTAGCTTTACTAAACGGCACGCCCTCTTCCAGCTGATTAAAAAGATAAGTCATGGTACCTGATGCAACTCCCGATATTTCCCTGATCTGATCGCCGCTGTCTAACAATTTCTCAATAGTAGAGATAACGGGCAGACCGGCTCCGACTGTCGTCTCATATCGGAAATAGGCATCATTTTTCTTTGCCTCAGACTGTAACTTGTCGAAGAATGATTGTTCAAAAGTATTGGCCAGCTTGCTGGGAGTAACAACATGTATGCCGTGTTCAAATAGTTGAGGATACAATCTCGCCACTTCTTCGCTTCCTGTAGCATCTACAAAAATCAGGTTGTGGCGAAACGGCTGGGTAAGTTTATCCAATAAAATTTCCCAGTCGGTTTCTGATGCATCCGACCAGTCAAGATCAGAATTAATATTCAGACCCCGGTCATCCCATACTGAATATCGGTTGTTGCAGCTTCCCAGTAAACGAAAGTGATGCTTATCGGTATCCATGGTTTGGAGCTTATTGAGCAATGTTTGTCCAACAGCTCCGGTACCGGCGATAAAGAGATCAATCGTTGTTCGGTGATGCTGCAGATAATCATTCAGCAAGCGGGCGGCACGTCGAGCTTCATCTTCTTCAAACAGGAAAGAAATGAAACGCTCATCTCTATTTCTGTTAATATGAAGCGGGCGGAGCTTTTTGGAAGCCAAAAGATTCCAAATTCGCTCGGTCAGCTGTTCATCCTGAAAGTGATTACTGAACTTTTTAACCTTGTAAAGATCTTTTTTCGGCTCTAAAGTTATTTCTTGCTTTTTAGCCCATTTCTGGAGCCGGTCTTTATATTTTTCATACAGGGATTGACGCAATAAAAAACGTGTCGGTTCAAATGCGGAATTTCGAGTATAAGAAAGTGCTTCGGAGTCGGGTTCTTCCTGCAGCCACTGTTCCAGTTCCTTCAGCAAGTCGTAGCTATACTGGTCATCAACCTGCAGGCGAACAAAAGGTCCCGTCACGGTAATTGTTTTAAAAGAACCATTAGATTTGTGTGTAGCATTAATACGAGTACCTGGATGAGAGGGATTATAACTGTTTTTAACTTGGATTGAGGTATCCTTATCATTTAAAGGACGAATGGTTTTGGGATGGATCACCTTGGCCCCATGAGCCGATAATTCACCAATATCAGTAAAACTAAGCTCATCAATAGGTTCGGCAGTAGGGACCCATCGAGGATCAGCCGTCAGCACTCCATTAACATCAGTCCATATTTCCAGGTGGTCTGCATCGAGGGCATCGGCAACAAGCCCGGCCGTGTAATCAGAGCCAGACCGTCCCAGTGTAGTGATACGTTGTTGAGCATCCGAACCGATAAAACCGGTAACCACCGGAATGGCATTTGATTCCTGGAGAAATTCACGCACCAGCTTTCGGGTGGATTCGGGCTTTACATTCGCCTGACCAAAGGTGGAGTCTGTTTTAATAAACTGATAAGCCTCAAAAGCTTTACCGGGAAGTCCCTGATTAGAGAGAGTAGCGGCAAATATATTTGCAGAAGCACGTTCACCAATCGACAAGATACGATCTTTCCACGCGCGAAAGTCAGAAGTTTTCAACTGTACATTATTAATCGTTTGGCGAAGCTCTTCAAAAAGATTCAGCAATTGTTCGCGGCGGGGATCGGTGGGATCCGCAAGCTGATCGTATAGATCCAGATGTTTCTGTTTTAATTTATCGATCTTGCTATCAATAGTCCCAGTATCCTCTTTCTCTTCAGTCAATTCAATTAGTGCATCTGTGACTGTTTCGACCGCCGAGACCACTACCACGGGCATCACCGAACTGGCACGGTCGATTACAATCTGGGTAGCCTGCTCAAGAAAAGCTTTGTTCTGCAGGGAGGTACCGCCAAATTTTAGAATATG
>JBEPXF010000066.1:0-11874 GCA_041642075.1 Fodinibius sp. | reverse complement strand
GCCGAAGTTGCCGATACCTGGAGTGGCGGCTGTATTATCCGGTCCGCCTTGTTAAAGCCCATTGCAGCCTCTTTTCGGGAAAATCCTGAGTTGCAGCATTTGCTGATGGCTCCTCTGTTAAAAGAGATGATCCATTCTGTTCACGAAAACTGGCGCTTAATAGCGGCTCAATCTGTAGAATCTGGATTACCGGTACCGGTAACAACTGCTGCCCTGGCTCACTTTGATAGCCTGCGATCAGAACACCTGCCTGCAAATTTGATTCAGGCCCAGCGCGATTATTTTGGTGCCCATCAGTATGAGCGAACAGACGAGCCTCGAGGAAAAATTTTTCATACGAACTGGAAGGAGAGATTGCAATAGCAGTTTTTTGGCAATTATTCCATAATTTTCTTTGAGGAATGACAATACGATAGCAGTACAGCTTTCTATTTTACTATCCAATGGATTGGAAACTGATAAGAGATATCAAAAACATATTTCGGACAACGCAGAAAAGGAGTTCTTACCGTACTACATTTGAGAGCAAATTGATACAATATACTCAAAAACGCATACCCGAAAGTTCTGTTTACTGGTAAAATGCGCTATGAACTTCATCATATCCATTTCATTTGCCGGAATAAGGAAAAACCCTTAAGAGTATCAACTAGAACAATAAGATTGAGATTCTCCGTATTCTTTCTACTTTAAGGCAGTACCATTCAGTTGTATCGTTAATAGGTCCAACTATAAAATATGTACGATAATAAGGAACCATTAAAATGTGATCCTCCCGGGACTTTTCGCGAGGTCATTGCCCATCCCGGTGGGCATGATCGTGTGATAGAAAAGGCGGTGATTATGGAGCATCGCTTCGCCTTCTTTTTTTGGATGAAATGGAAGCGAGCGCTAAAAAAAAGAAATTGGCTTGAGCAGCCGGCCCCGACATTGATTACAATTGATTGGCACCGCGATTTAGCTCCGCCACCGGATGATCAGAAAAAAAGATTAAAGAAGCTGAGATATGCTAATCTATCGGATATCTCTAATTATGTATGGGCACAGTTTGATCAGACGAACGACGGACATATTCTTTGCGCTGCATGGCTTAATCTTATTGGGGATATTATATTGCTAAAAAATTCTGCCGGGGAAATGCAGGATTCCTTCACCGATTCCGGGGGAAATAATCACACCATTTATGAATTCCGAGAGTACAATCGGTTTGAAGATTTTGTATGCAACCGCAATGACCAGAATATATTTCTGGATATAGATCTGGATTATTTTATCCATGGCAAAGGAAATGTATTTTATCCGGGAACGTTTGAGCCTTATTCGGAAGAAGAAATTAAATCCGTTGTAGATTATGATCACCCGGTATTTAAACATATGCTTCCCAATATAGACGGTCTGACTCTGGCCCAAGAACCTTCATATTGTGGCGGAATAGCAAATTCCTGTTACATTATGAAGATTGTAAATGAGCAATTATTTGATGAACAAAATGATTGGAGGCATCTTAAAGAAAAACAAGGAACCGGTTGAAATATACGATCTGCAAAATATTTGGTTACTTGTTTAAGGTTATAGGGGTAATTATAATTACTTTTCGATAAGTGACAGGCTTGCAGGGAGAAAATAGCCACAAGGATAGGCTATGTCTATGCAAAAAAGTAGTTTAATTTTAAAACTAATAAAAAGAAGTGATGTCTTTTGAAGATAAAACCATTATTGTAACCGGAGGCGCCAAAGGCATAGGGGCCGGATGTGCTGAAGTATTCCACCGGGAACACGGAAACGTGATCATACTGGATGTGGACGATTCAGCCGGGGAAACATTTTGCGAATTGCTTGGAGATCGGGCGAAATTCATAAAGTGTGACGTGTCCCGGGAAGCCGAGGTTGAAGAGGCCATAGAACAAACGGTCGCTGCATTTGGGGGTGTGGATGTGCTGGTCAATAACGCCGGCATTCTTCAATATTCAAAAGTAACAGATACTTCGGAAGAAGACTGGGATCGCATTTTGGATGTTAATGTCAAAGGGGCATTTTTATGCGCCAAACATGCGATTCCCCATATGATAGAAGCTGGTAAAGGGATCGTAATCAATATGTCCAGCGTACAGGCATTTGTGACCCAGCAAAATGTAGCTCCCTACGTGACTTCAAAATCGGCGCTAATAGGACTAACCCGCAGCATCGCCGTTGATTATGCGCCGGAGGTACGGAGCGTGGCCATTTGTCCGGGGGGCGTAGATACCCCATTAAACCGGGCGGCCTTCCAGCAATCTACTGATCCCGACCGGGTACGCCAGGAAACAATTGATTTGCATCTCGTTGAGCGGATGGCCCAGCCGGATGATATCGGGGAGCTTGTAGCATTTATCGCCAGTGAGAAAGGATCTTTTATTAACGGCCAGCCAATCCGTATTGACGGAGGAATGGGGATTAAAATAGGCGGAAGTAAAAAGGACTGAGAAAAAGAGATCATGCAGAACACGGCAAAAGCTACTGTTGAATTTAAACATAATGCCATTCTTGGAGAGGGACCTGTATGGGATGAGCAAGAATCCCTGTTATACTGGGTTGATATTTTATCCGGGAAACTTTTTCGATACGATCCACATCACAAAAGCAATAAAGCCTTTGATATCGGGGAGCATCTGGGCTGTGTAGCCCTCCGGGAAGAGGGTGGTTTGGTGCTGGCCCGACAGTCGGGATTTGCCTTTTTTGATCCAAGGCAGCAGAAGATTACTAATATTACCGGTCCCGAATTTCAATCGCCCGGCAGTCGCTTTAATGATGGAAAGTGTGATCCGTCCGGTCGGTTCTGGGCAGGGACCTTGACCTATGATCTAGACGAAGGGGCGGGCAGCCTGTACTGTCTGGACCAGAATTTGGATACTCAGATAAAACTTCGCGAACTGACGATACCCAACGGCATGGCCTGGAACCAAGGGATAGATAAATTTTTCTTCATTGATACCCCGGCCTGTGCGGTACAGTCATTTGATTATAATGATGCGTCAGGAGAGATTACAAATCCGGTGGTTGTCAAAAAATTTGATAAGGAAGAGGGCTATCCGGATGGAATGTGCATTGACCGGGAAGGAGCCCTTTGGGTTGCTTTATATAATGGCGGTAAAGTAATCAGGATAGACCCCGACAGCGGGGAAACGCTTTTTGAGATACAGTTGCCTGTGCCTCAGGCAACCTCCTGTACTTTTGGAGGAGCAGACTTTAGTGAACTTTATATAACGACGGGACGGGAATACATGTCAGAAGAGGACGTAGACCGGTGGCCACTTTCGGGTTCCCTCTTTAAGGTGCAATTGCCGTTCAAAGGCTGGCCGCCTACTCGGTTTAACGGGTAAGATTGTCCACTCTAATTCCAATGGATTAAAATGAAGACAAATAGCTGTTAATACCCAAATGCCTTACTATATCTATTTACATATCAAATAAATTTCCAGAAGTCTATTGTAGCTATATTATGCTGAAATAAAAACGCCCACGCTTTATTTCAATATAGGTTTCAAGCGTGGACGTTGGGGATAATACTTAGGTATTGCCTATTGTAGTTTTAGCGGCCTCCACCTCTTTGAGGTCCAAAGAAGTATTGGAAGTTCAATGAAAATGAGCGTGTTGACCAACTGAATTCACGTTGAGTAAAATAGTTAGTTTGAGGATTTCCATCTGTATTTACTGTATTGCTAAAGTTCTGAGCATCAAAGACATCACGTACATTAAAGACAATTTTTGCTCTCTCATCGAGTAGATCATAAGAAATACCGGTATCTGTCATTGTCATACCATCTCGGGTTCCCTGCGGTGTATTGCTTGGTCCACGATAACGCAGAGAAGCCTGGTAATTTAAGCCATCAACAATTTCCCAACGTAGTCGCATGCGTGCCTGAAAATTATCGGATTCGCTACTGAATACACGTTCTTCGTATGTTCCATCCGTATTCGATTGAAAAAGATTTGCGCTGCCTGTTAGTGTAAAGGTATCACCAATTTTTTGATCTGCAGAAAATTCAACTCCCCATGCTTTTTCACTGGCAAAGTTCACCGGAAACCGGAACTGTACTCCATCCCTCTGCTCGGTGATGCGTTCAATTACATCTGTACGATGCCTATAGTAAAAACTGGTCAGAAGCGATCCGCTTCCCCAATAATGCAGATAACCTGCTTCGTAAGAATTGCTATACTCTGGAGTTAAGTTTGGATTACCGGTAAATTGGCTTCTTTCGTCATCAAAATCGATGCCCGGCAATAAAGAACGAGACCATGGTCGACGTAATCTACGGCTGTAGCTCATCTGTACCGACTGTTGTTCATTAAAGGAATAATTCAAGAAAACACTTGGAAATAAGCCAATGTAGTTTTGGCTATTTATATCGCCCGTTTCTTTAATTTCCGTTCGGATATTTGTGTTTTCCGCCCGCACCCCAACCTGTCCTGAAAAGTCGCCGAATTCACCTCCCAGAATAAGGAAAGCCGCATTCACATTTTCCCGGTATAGAAAATTTTGCGTGTAGGCAGGTTCTTGTTCCCATGTTTCGCCGATAAGAGTTTCTGCCCTATAGCCCGTATCCATCCATTCGGTATTACTACGAAGACCAGTTTCCAGCTTGCCATTTTCACCAAGGGGACGCAAATATTCGGAATCGAATCGCAGATCCATCTCTTCTTCGGTATCTTCAGCTCGTTGTTGTAACGGATCAGCTGATCCCTGCTGTACCACTTCATTGATATCGGTCTCGGCATTCTCCCGGCTGATATCAAAGCTAGCATCGGCTTCAAATTTATGCTCATCACCATCAAACTCATTTTCATAGTCAAGGTTGAAATCAAAATTACTTTCATTTTCCTGTTCCTCGGTATCCCGATTGGTAACCTCCTCGGGAGAGGCGCTTATATAGTTCATAGGATTTCCCTCAAAATTATCCCCGTTATACTCCCAGTCGGAATAGTTCCAGTCCGTATAAGTCATATCCTCTTCATTCGTCTCTTCTTCAAGACTGATATAGGTGCTAGCTGTTAGGATCTCATTATCAGAAAGATAAAAATCAGCTCCAAAACGGAAGTCTCCATCAATTTCCGATTCATGGGCATCCGTTTCTTCGTGATACATATACTCTTGATAATTTCCGGACTCCGGATTTGATAAGGGGCCCGCAAAGCGCTGAAAAGAACTCCCGGATTCCGGTTCGGAACGGTAATCCACTCCCAAATCAGCAAACCAGTTGATATTTGGAGTACGATAGTTAAGATTTATTGAACCTTCATATTCTTCTGGATATCCAGTTCCTACATTGGCACTCCCATTTAGTCCAAGCTCTTGGTTATCTGTGAGAATTATATTGATGATACCTCCAGACCCTTCTGCAGCATATTTTGAAGAAGGATTAGTAATGATTTCAACGCTTTTAATCATGGAAGCGGGGATACTTCTCAGTGCATCGACATTACTCCCCCCCACCATACTTGACGGTTTGCCATTAATAAGTACTCGAACGGACTCATTCCCTCGAAGGCTGATATTTCCGTCAATATCTGTAGCGAGTGAAGGTACATTGTTAAGTACATTTACTGCTGAACCACCCAGACTGGTAATATCCTGGCCTACATTAAAGACACGCCGATCAAAACTCATCTCCATTTGTGAGCTTTCACCGCGAACAACTACTTCGTCCATTTCCTGAGAAGTGGAGGACAATGTTACGGTCCCGATATCTTCCGTTTCTCCGGCACTTATATCTATTGTTTGGGTGTGGGGGGATAAAGACAGAAAAGTAATTTTTAAGACATACGTACCTGGATCTACATCTACACTGAACGCGCCGGTGGAGTCTGTGGGAGTACCTGTTACCACATCCGTTTCCGAAGAATCATAAACCGATACAGAAGCGGAAGGTACGGGTGCATCCTCTTGGTTGTATACGTCACCTGTAATAGTACCTTCATTGGACTGCCCAATGGCCAAAGAGATTGTAAACAATGTGAGGGCAAATAATAATATTAACTTCTTCATTTGTATAGTATGATTTCACTTTTCTGTTTGTATCCAACTTAAAGGATAATCTTATGCTAAGATTGTATTAAAGTTGAAGGAAATTTGAAGAAGGGGGATATAACTCCTTTAATAACAAGAATTTACATCTGGTAATAAATATTTTTACAGTTCTTAAAACTTAATTGTAATGGTATGCCAGCTCTCCTTATAGTCATAAGAGATGGAGTAGTCATTTTGCTCAGCAATCTGTTTTATAATAGCTAAACCCAGTCCGATAGAGTCACTACTATGATCGGCTTTTTTGAAACGTTCAAATAGTATATGTGGATCATCATCAAGGGGACGGCCGGTATTCGAAATTCTTAGTAAATCCTCTTCAAGCTCAATCTTAATCTCTCCACCTTCTATATTGTGCTTTATCGCATTTTGGAAGAGATTGGTCCATAAGATATCAGCTAATACCGAGTGGATATTCAGCGTAACATCTTCCTCGAGATCGGTCTCAACTTCCAGTCCATTGAGTTTTATAAACTCTTCAAAGGCCTGGGTGCTTTCCCGAATGAGTTTTGTAAAATTTACTTCATCCTTTTGGGTAAATTCATGATTTTCAATTTTGGTAAGTAACGCCAGCGATTCACTAAGGCGCGAAAGCTTTTTAATAGAACGGTGACTAGCTTCTACATACTTGTATTGGTCAGGACTTAAGTCGGTTTCGGTGAGCAGTTCTAGCTTACCTTTAACAATAGATAAAGGTGTCTGAAGCTCATGGGAAGCATTTTCAGCAAATTCCTTAAGATTTTTATAATCAGCCACGGCTTTGCGTGTCATCTCCTCCACGAAATGGTTTAGGTCATCAAACTCCTTTACATTTGTTTCCTGGGCAGTGATGGGCTGCTTGTCCTGGAGGTTAAACGACTTAATTCTGTCAAGCGTCTTTCGGAAAGGTTTGAACAACCGGTTGGATACAATAAATCCAACGCCAATAGCGCCAATAACCTGCATGCCTAAAATCCAGAGTAGAATTTTAACCACCGCTTCCGTAATATCATCGGAATCCACAAGTGCCCCGTGAGTGGAAATATAATAGGTGGTATCATCCACGGTGCGGTAAGCCGTCATTTTTAGATTAGGTTCCATTTGTTGGAGCCGCTCGTGCCATACCATAGTATCTTTAACAATAATATCAGGTTCTCGCCGAACAGATAAAGGCCGGATTTCCAGATTACGATCTCCAGAACTGTTTACTTTATCTGAATTAAAATCTTTACCTCTTTCCAGAAGATAGGTTACTCGGTCAATGCGATCCAGAAAACGCCATTTGAGTTCATTGTCCAATTCCCCCTTAATAATGAAGTACGAGAGATAACCCCCTATACCTAAAACAATGACCGTCACAAAAAGATAGATCAGTATAAATTTCGTGACCAGCTTCATGCGTAGTTGTTTACCTTAAATTTGTACCCTATGCCATAAACACTCTCTATGTAATTATTGGCACCGGCCTCTTCCAGCTTTTTGCGCAGGTTTTTAATATGCTGATAGACAAAGTCGAGGTTTGTAAGATGATCAACATAATCGCCCCAAAGATGTTCGGCAATGGTTTGTTTTGACAAAACGTGGTTCTTATTGGAGGCAAAATAGAGTATTAGATCATATTCCTTGGGGGTAAGGTCTACGGGCGTGCCGTCAACCATTACCTCCATAGTATCGGTATTGATAGAAATTTCATTAACATTGAGAATTTCTTGTCCGCCCCGCTGATTCCGACGGTTTACCGCCTTAATACGCGCATGGAGCTCCGGGAGTTGAAAGGGTTTGGTTATATAATCATCGGCTCCAAGCTCCAATCCTTCTATTTTATCATCAAGAGCATTTTTAGCTGATATAATAATGGTACCCGTTTTGGGATTGACCGATTTTAGTTCTCTCAATACTTGCAGACCCGAACCGCCGGGAATCATTATATCAATTAAGACAACGTCGTAGGTGTATGACATAACCTTATCGAATGCCTCGCTGTAATCACGGGCAGCCTCACAGATATAGCCCTCCCGTTTTAAATACGTGCGGATATTCTCCAACAGATCTTCATTGTCTTCAATGATCAAAAGTTTCATACTACATAACATAAGGGATAATTTTGAAGAAAAACTGAAGCTTATACATTCAGAAGATAAAGAGTGAAATTAGGGCTTTGAGTGATTATGATTATCTTTCATCATTTCCAGAAAATATCATGACAAATTTTATAGACTTAAATGTATTGTGAAGTGGTTGATTTATTTTACCATCCAATACTCTATATGAAGTCCTGAAGTAAAAGATAAAAGTAGATGACTTTTGCAGTAACGCTCCCTTTTTTAACAGAATTAGTTGCTCTCTTTACGGTCAGTGTTTTTATAGCCTATCTCTGTTACCGATTTAAAATTGTTCCTATTGTAGGGTTTTTGATAGCTGGTGTTGTTATTGGTCCCAATGCTTTGGGATTAGTACAGGACCAAGAACTGGTGGATATGCTGGCAGAAATCGGTATTATTTTACTGTTGTTTACTATTGGTATAGAATTCAGCCTGGAGAAACTATCGCGTATCAAAAAAGCAATTTTTCTAGGCGGAGGGCTGCAAGTTACCATTACCGTTGTTCTGGTCACCTTTATTTTATCTTTTTGGGGGATCGGCTGGAATGCTGCTATTTATACGGGATGCCTTGTGGCCTTGAGCAGTACAGCCATTATTCTGGGTTTGTTGAGTGATGAAGATAAAACCGATACCCCCTCGGGACAGCTATCCTTGGCCGTTCTGATATTTCAGGATCTGATTATAATTGTTATGGTTATGTTCGTACCCATCCTGGCCGGACAATCACAGTCATTTTCTGAAATTGGATGGGTGCTCCTCAAGGCGGTTATCCTTATTATTTTAGTATTAGTATTAGCCCAGCGTATAGTGCCGTGGATTTTAGAGCGTGTAGCTAAAACCCGAAGGCAAGAACTGTTTTTACTAAGCGTAGTTGCTATTTGCTTTGGTACCGCTGCCCTCACGAATATGGTGGGAGTAAGCTTGGCTCTGGGAGCCTTTTTAGCGGGACTGGTAGTGAGTGAAAGCCAATTTAGCGAACAGGCTATTAGTGAGATCCTACCTTTGCGAACGATATTTAATGCAGTATTTTTTGTGTCGGTAGGGATGCTTCTGGATCTCAGTTATGTAATCGAAAATCCTTTTCAGATTCTTGGTATAGCATTGGCCGTCATTCTCCTGAAGTTTGTCATTGCCACCGTTAGCTTAATGTCACTAAAATATCCTATCCGTATAATTGCTGCTTCGGGCTTTACCCTCGCCCAGATTGGTGAATTTTCATTCGTTTTGGAACGTGCAGGGAGAGCTGCCGGAATTTCTCCTGCGGGACTCGGGGAGCCGGGTACTCAAACATTTATTGCGGTTGCCGTACTTCTGATGATTAGTACTCCGTTTATGATTCATCAGAGTACCGGTATAGGAAAGTTTCTGGCAAAAACACCGCTCCGTCATTTAGGAAGTGCTTCCAAGAAAAATACGGAGGAAAATCAAAAAACAGCACTCGAAGATCACGTTATTATTATTGGATATGGCCCGGCTGGCCGACACTTAGTACAGGTTATGCGTGATACTGGTATTCCGTTTGTGGTCATTGAAATGAATCCTGATTCGGTGGAAGAGATGCATAAAAATGATATCCCCGCTATTTTTGGAGATGCTAGTCGACGCCATATTTTGGAGTTAGCTTCCGTTAAAAAAGCCAAACTCTGCGTCATTGCAACAAATGACCCCGATTCTAGTCCCCGTATAGTGCAACAGGCGAGGCTTCTGAATCCAATTCTTCAAATTGTGGTCCGTACACGCTACCTCACTGAAATCGAGCGTTTTGAAGAGCTTGGGGCCGATATTGTTGTACCTGAAGAGATGGAAACCACCGTTCGTCTTTTTTCTCACGTGCTTGGAGCCTATATGATTCCACAGCAGGAAATTCAAGAACACGTTAAAGAACTGCGCGCTCACGATTATGGTATTGTTCGAGGAAGCATTCAGGAGGCTCACCTAATGGTACTACAGGGCTTGGATGAAGAAGGATTACATACCCGCGCTGTACCCGTGCGGAAAGATTCTGTAGCTGCTGACAAAACATTGGAAGAACTTGAACTCCGTAATAAGTATCAGCTTACTGTATTGGCTATTAAACGAGGAGATCAAACGATTGGTAATCCGTCGGGAGATTTTAAACTACATCCAGAAGATCGCTTGGTGATGGTGGGCAATGCTGACCAGTTCGTTAACTGTGCTGATATTTTTCGGGCTTCTTAAAAACTCATTCCGTAATCTGCAAATAATAAAGCAAAAACGGCAATATGAAGAAGATACGATGTGTTTAAAAATTAACTAACTATTAAATTAGTTATTATTTGTTAAAAACTATTTCGTAAGTATGGATTCATCAAGCATATCGGTATCCTCAAATACAAAGAAATTAGTTAACCGGATACCGAGAAATACCGAAAGAATGGTACCCGAGAAAATTGCTACCATAATCATAATTTGATATTTGATGGCAATAATAGGCGAACTGCCACTCAGGATTTGGCCGGTCATCATTCCCGGAAGAGAAACAAGGCCAATTGTTGCCATTGAGGCTAAAGTTGGATTTGCTGACTTTTTAAGAGCTTTACCGATAAAAGGTTCCAGGGCTTCGGTACGACTGGCTCCGCAGGCTAAATAAAACTGGTATCGCTCCTTGTGATCGCTAAGACTATAGTAAAAGGCGTTAATACCAATGACGTTGCTGCGAAGGCAATTGCCTAAAACCATACCGGTAATCGGTATGGTGTACTGAGCAGCCAAGAATTTAGGTAACTGAATAACGGCCTCTAAAAAGAAGATGTCGATTACAATAATTCCAAAGAAGGTAGCAACAAAAATAGGAACCAGAAGTGACATTTTTCTTTTTAGCTCACTTCGGTCAATGGTTGCAAAATCGGCAACGATAACCATAATTAAAATCCAGCCTGCGTTTATCCAGGGGTTGTCATATTCAAAAAGATATTCCAGATAATAACCCACGAACAACAGCTGCAGTACCATTCGAAGCGAAGCGGTGAGCAACTTTTTATTGAGTCCGGTACGGTATTTCCAGAGAATCCAGGCCGGCAGCAATAGAATGGCAAAAGAAATAGCAAGTTGCGTCCACGAAAGATCTATGATATCCATTAGTCCAGAGGTATAATATTATCGGCGCGTTCAATCCAGAAAGGATCATGGGAGGTAGAGATAACAGTTTTATTTGTATGCTCAAGCAATAAATCATAGACTCGTTGCTTAGAGACGGTATCAAGGGCTGAGGTGGGTTCGTCCAGCAGTAGAATCGGTTTGTTAAGCAGGTAGCATATCGCAAGTCCAATTCGCTGGCGCTGACCGGTGGAGAGGTCCTTAAATTGTTTTTCTAGAGTACCTCCATGTAGTCCTAGTTTTGATAAAACTGATTGACTAGTCTGGAGGTCCGGATCTTTTAAATCATTGTTGACAAATCGAAAGGGATGATTAATAACCTCTTTAACTGTACCATCGCCCAGATCCAAATCCTGGGGAAGCCAGGCGGTATCCCCTCGCATTTCACGCGCCGTCTTTCCGTTGTTGTATCTAATTAAGCCTTCCGAAGGTTTTAGAAATCCCAATAATAGCTTTAGCAAGGTACTTTTACCTGATCCAGACTCACCTCTTAGTACAGTATGCTTGTTTTTCGGAATATTAAAACTGAACTCTTTCAACACCAGTTCATCTTCAAAGCGAATAGTCAGATCGGTGCAGATTATAAGGGATGGATTAGTCATGTCTAATATCCTT
>JBEPXF010000065.1:0-12012 GCA_041642075.1 Fodinibius sp. | reverse complement strand
CGGCTTGAGGGGCTCGATTTTAAGTGGAGCGGCAAAACGCTCCTGTCCGACCCATTGATTACTGATTTCCTGCAAAATTCGGTAAGAGTTATCCTTATCCAGCAACAATAAAACAGAGGAAAGTTTAAAATTCAGAATTGTTATTTAGATTAAATCTACATACTATTGATCTCTATTTATCCTTGGCTTAAATAGATAAGGAATTCGGAGTTGCCTTTTGGATCCTTTAGTCTGGTCGTTGATAACCTGCTGAATGCGAATTATTATCCCGCTATTTCTCAGTGGGCTGGAGCTGCTTTTGGCACAGGATATGCGAAAGGTCCCGGTGCCAGACTGAATGCTACACTGACGGTAAAGCTTTAAATAAACTAGTGGTATGCTGCCGATCCTTTTTAGGTTCGGCAGTTTTATTCTATGAATAAACGATTTCTTCTTTCTATCCATAAGTGGCTCGGCCTAATAGCCGGCATCTTTATTCTTATCATGGGTTTAACCGGCTCTATACTGGTTTTTGACGATGAAATCGAACACTTCATCCAGCGCGATGTTATCTACCAGCCGGATTCCGATCAGCCTGTTTCCCTTGACAACGCATACTCTTCGATTGTTCAAAAACATCCTGACTGGGATGTACGGTTGACAGTTATTCCCGATGATGCTGACCGGGCTATCGAAGCGGAAATCCGACGACCCAATGACCGGCGATATTTGTACCTGCATCCGGTAACCGGTGAAATCCTGCGGGATCTCGATAGCGAAAGTACATTCTCCTACTGGATGCTTAAACTCCACTATCAACTGCACTCAGGATTTATTGGCGAAGTTATTCTGCTAATAGCGGGACTAATGTTTATAGGCTCCCTTGCCACAGGTTTTTGGTTTTACCGAAGGGCCATAAAGAAAGTACTTACGTTTAAAATACGTCCCCGCTTCCGAAACTTACAGTCTACTTCTTCAGAACTGCATCGTTCAGTCGGTGTCTGGGCTCTCATATTTAATTTAATAACTGCTATAACCGGCGTAGTTATTATGCTGATTATTGTTCAGACGCATATTAAATCCGATGACGGGCCAGCTCCCCTTCCCGATCCGCCTGCCATTGAAGCATCCTTGGATAAGGTGATAGAAACTGTCCAAGAATCTTATCCGGGTTTTGATCCTTCTTATACACGAATGCCTGCACTACCAGATCGCCAAATTACGTTGTATGGTCATATGGACTCAGACTTACCCATCCATTATGAATTTTCAAACTATGTACAATTTGATCCTAAAACCGGAACGGAAAGCAATGCTTCCTTTATCCAAAATCAGCCGGTTACTACACATCTTCTGAGCTTTACCTACCCGCTTCATTTTGGAGACTGGGGAGGTATTATCATCAAAATATTATACGGTCTGTTTGGATTAGCCCCGGCAATCTTATCTATCACCGGCTTTATCATCTGGCGAAAACGGGAACAGAAAAAGCGGGAATTAAAAAACAGAAAACATTATGAACCATCCCTCCCGAATGCCAATGGGAACAAACAGGGGAAGAAAAAAGTAACTACCTTGCCCTGACTATTTAATTCAAGCGCTTACTAAGCCAGGTCTAAGTTTTCTCAGGCCTGGCTTTTTTTATCTGATCCTCCAATTAAATGAGCCCTTAAATTCTATCTTCATTTAATCTCTAGTACTTCCTTCTAGAGAATATGTCGAGAACCTCCTAAATTTAGCCTTGGCTAAATATTATATAAGTCTTATATTAAATTTAGTCAAGGCTAAAAAAATACGTTCAAATGTTTTTTCTCAGTCGTATCGCCACAATATGTTTGATAATCACTCTTTTCTCACTGAGCTCTGCATGGGGTCAATCCAATACGGGTATCATCGAAGGAAAAATAACAAGTAGTGAAGGAGAACCTGTAGCTGGGGCCAATATTGCCATAAAAGAAAATCAGAAAGGAACTTCGAGCGACAACAACGGCAAATTCATTATTCAAAACATCCCATCCGGAAAATATACGCTCATTGTTTCAGCAGTGGGCTATGCTGAATATGAAGAACAATTATCCATCCAATCCGGCCAAGCAGAAAAGTTAGAAATAACACTAAATACAACAACCAAAGAGCTCGGTGAAGTGGTGGTAACCGGGACTATGCGAAAAACTTTTACCAGAGAATCCCCGGTAAAAGTTGCCGTCGTTACTCCCAAGCGTCTTGAGCAGGGTAAAACAAGCGCTAACATCATGGATTTAATCGATAGTGTTAACGGGCTTTCCACCCAGCTAAACTGTGGGGTTTGTGGTACAAATGCTATCCGCATCAATGGCGTTGAAGGACCCAATACAGCGGTATTGATCGATGGCATGCCTATCATGGGAGCTTTAGCTTCGGTCTATGGGTTGAATGGCATAAGCCCATCTATCATTGACCAGGTTGAAGTTATTAAAGGTCCCCAATCGACCCTGTACGGTACGCAAGCGTTGGGAGGAGTCGTTAATATAATTACAAAAAATCCAGCCACTACTCCTTCATTTTCGGCCGATATCTATACGAAAAGCACCCGGGAGGGAAATGTTAACCTGGCTGCTTCTCCCAAAACTGGTCGTTTTAAGAGTTTTATCAGTGGAAATCTAGGCCAGATGGAGCACTATTTTGATAACAATGGCGATGGCTTTAGTGATGTGCCTAAACGATCCAAATTGGGGCTTTTTGGCAAGGGTACCTTGGAAGGAAACAATGGGGAGCAGCGATTAAATATTGCTGCCAAGTTTTATGACGAAAATCGTACGGGCGGTATGGAGGATTATTCAGATGAAGTCCGTGGTTCCGACCAGATTTACGGAGAATCAATCTATACCCGTCGGGCGGAATTAATGAGTGACTATTATCCTGCAGGATTGGATCAGCAGCTGCGCATTAGCGGAGCGTTTACCTATCACGACCAAGACAGCTACTACGGCACCGAACACTATAACGCCCGGCAAAATATCCTCTATGGACAGGCTACATGGAATCAAGAAATTACGGAGTCAATCCAGTTGCTTATGGGCACTACTCTTCGTTATCAAACCTACAATGATAATACGCCAGCTACCTCAGAAGGAACCAATAAACGCTTTATTCCGGGCCTTTTTACCCAGGGTGAACTCACGGTTGGTGCAGCAACCTTCTTGGGTGGCTTCCGCATTGACCACCATACGGAGCACGGCTTTATAACAGCTCCTCGTCTCTCCGCCAAGTTCAGTCCTACCGATTACACAACCGCACGAATAAGCGGAGGTACGGGTTTTCGGGTTGTGAATGTATTTACCGAAGACCATGCTGCCCTTACCGGATCGCGGGAAGTTGTTTTTAGGGAAGACTTACATCCTGAGCGATCCAAAAGCATTACTGCCAGTATTGAACATATTATTCCTTTCGGGGTAAATCCGCTGACAATAGGAATCGACGGATTCTATACTCGATTTTCCAACAAAATCATCCCCGATTACGATCAGGATCCTAACTTGATTGTCTATGAAAACCTGAACGGCTATTCCGTTACTCAAGGCTTTTCTGTTAACCTGGATCAAAATTTTACTTCCCTGCCCATCAGCTACGATATAAGTCTAACATTGATGGATGTGTTTACCGAAGAAAATGATATCCGTAAAGCCCTGACCTATGCCCCGGATCTTACCGGATCTTTTGGGGCGACCTATCAGCTGAATAAATGGGATATGACTCTTGGCTACTCGGGCAACCTTGTAGGTCCCAAGCGAATGCCGGACAACTATGTTGAAAATTTTGGCCGCGAGCAATGGTCACCCACTTTTTCTACCCATGATCTAAAGCTGACAAAAGAGTTTAGCAATGTAAACCGATCGGCCGGAGTTGGGGTCGAAGCCTATTTTTCGGTAGAAAATATATTTAACTACACGCAGGGAAGTCCACTGGTAGATGCAGCAACACCGTTTAGCCCCGAATTTGATACCATTTATACCTGGGGACCCATTGTCGGCCGCACTTTTTCAATTGGAGCTCGGCTCAATCTCAGATAAAGTTAAAGAAATAATAATTAATGGAAGATAAACCAGGATCATGATATCAATTAAGACCCACCGTTGGTTCAAATACTTGCTGACAGTCCTCCTGCTTGCGGGAGGGTACCTTTCAGTCACTGCTCAAGGCAAAGCAGAGATAGAGTGGCAGCCTTTTGAAACAGCTATTGAGATAGCCGATTCAAGTAACCTCCCTATTTTGGTCCATGTGTGGGCGCCCTGGTGTGGCTGGTGTAAAAAAATGGAGAAGGAGGTGTATCCCAAACTAGCCTCCGATTTAACTGACAACTTCATCATAACGCGAATTAACCGGGATAACCATGAAAGAACGTACCAATATAAAGGGCAAAAACTTACCTCTTTCCGATTAGCACAAAAATTAAAGGCAGATAGTGTTCCTGCTATTATATTTCTTTCATCAGATGGAGATGCCCTTGTTCAATTATCTGGTTTTATTAGAGCTGATAATCTTCATCAAGTATTAAAGTATATATCCTCAAATGCATTTGAGCAGCAATCTTTTGAGACCTTCAACAAACGGTAAGAAGAGAATTAACCCTATTATATGTCTAAGGTCGTTCATCAAAGATAAAGAAACAGACTAACCTCAATATTATTAAAGCTCAGCAACTAAAATATTTTGAGCCACATCGTTTCCAATTACCTTTTCACTCCCTTCAATTAGAATGGTAACCGGCCCTTTAAAAGGGCTTTTCTCTTTAATCTTAATCTTGATTCCCGGTAACAAACCTATCTTTTCCAAATATCGAAGCAGTTCCGGATTCTGATCTTTCACACGATTAACAATGTACTCTTGATCTGCATCTGCATTCACCAGGGGATCTGCATCCATTTCAGGCATTAAACCGTCTTTAGTAGGAATGGGATCGCCATGGGGATCGTGGGTGGGATCATCGAGTAACTGGGCAATCTTTTCCTCAAATTGTTCCGAAATATGATGTTCCAGTTTTTCCGCCTCCTCGTGTACCTCATCCCAGGAATAGCCCATTACTTCCAGTAAATAAAGCTCCAACAACCGATGATGGCGTATAATTTCAAGGGCGATTTTCTTTCCTGATTTAGTAAGGGATGCCCCTTTATAGGATTCATAATCCACAAGCCCCATCTTTGATAAACGTTTTACCATATTGGTAGCCGAAGCTGAAGATACGTCAAGTGCATCAGCAACCTTGGTAGTTGTTGCCTTATTTCCCTCCAACTCGATCCTATAAATAACTTTTAAATAATCTTCAACAGCTTGACTTAAAACCATAATATTTTATCGTTCGGAAATCGAATATCTTTGTTTAGCCTTGCTAAGAAAAGCGGAACATCGCATTCATTAAATATAACTATTTTATTCCAATACTTTGATCCTTTTCGATATTTCAGAAAGGAATGATTTTATGCCTTTCGGCTCCTACTTAAGCTAATAATTTGTTACAGACATTTTCCGGTTTAAAAACCGAATGTAACCCAAAAGAAGATCCATCCGTATCCAGAAATCAGATGCTGATTGCCCGAAATTTCCAAATTTTTTGGGCTAATAATTGCTTAAAAAAACGTTCTTCATTAAATATGAGGCTAGCATCTGATTCAATGTTGGGGCTCAAAAACACTTAAACTCCTAAAAACTGAGGATGACTATAACTTCAAATAGTCTCAACTCAAATATCATTCCCCAATTGGCCGGTTTGGCTATTTTTAAACTTCATAACAATCATTGTCATGTCATCATGCTGCTTAGCTTCTCCAATATAAGATTTTATATCGTTCGATACGGTATTTAAAATTGTTGAAGCAGATTTATCTGATTGCCTTTTTAACAAATTATGCAATCGATGGCTTCCATAAAAAGTCCCTTTTTCATTTAACGCTTCTGTAATACCATCGGTAAAAAGTACAATGGAGTCATTGTGACAGAGCTTTAGCCGTACTTCCTCAATCTGATTGTCAAAAGGAGGGCCTAAAGATAGTCCGAGACCAATTCCGCTTGGTTGTAACTCTTCAATCACAGATTCTGTTGTGTTCAAACGCAAAATTGGATTGTGACCTGCTCGGGCAAAGTGGAATTCCTGTTTATTCAGATCAACAATACCATACACTAGTGAAATAAAGATACCCCGGGTAGCATTTTCATAGAATAGTCGATTAGTTTTTTTCAATAATTCTGCCGGGGAATCAATCTCCCTGCATAGACTGTGCAAAATGCCCTTTATAAAAGTCATATAAAAAGCGGCTTCAATCCCTTTACCGCTTACATCTCCAATAGTTACAGCAACCCGGTTATCATCAAGTGGAATAAAATCATAATAATCTCCACCGGTTTCATAAGCAGGTTTACAAATTGCTGCCAACTCAAGATGCTCAAACTCTGGCGTTCGAACAGGTAAAAAGGATTGCTGCACCTCCCGGGCAATTTGGAGTTCCTGTTTAATGCGTTGTTCCTGGGCCAACTCTTCTACATATTCGGGAACAAATCTTGTTAATACTTTTTCATCCTTGCCTTTTGCGATTGTCCAGAGTCCCGCTACAAATATGGAAGCCATTAGTCCCATCTGAAAAATGAAAATATAGGCATCCATTGAATTACCAATTATCCATCCACCGACAGATGTCAAAAGTCCCAAAAATAAAAAGTGACTTAATAATAGCGTGACGACTTCCCATTTCAGGTAGATAAGCACCATGGCTATTCCAATAATAGATGCACTTCCGATCTCCTGTATAGCAGGACCATAATCTCCTGCTATGGGGACTACTATAGCACATGCCAATATCATAAACACCGATGAGATAATACTATTTTTTGTCTGCGCATATGTTTGTCCCCCCAATACCAAAAATACCCCCAGGGTTATGCTTAAAGCAATAGCACCATTTCTAAACATGATATATATCGGTGGCCATATAGCTTGTTCATGGAGAAAAACCTGCTGAACATCCAGATACATTTTAGGAAACAACCAAAGTACTAGTGTCCACAGACCTGCCAAAATAAATGCACACAGAACCGACCTTATCAACATATAGCCAACCGGCTTATTAAATAGCATACCCTGCCGTATATAATTGTACAGACTTAGCTTTTCAGACCAATGTTGGCGGGTTATGGAATCACCTATGGCAGTAAAAATAAAAAAGGCTAGTGCGGCTGCAGCCCCGGATACTCCGGTAAAAGCAAGAATTAAAATACTTGTAGTTAAGTCCGTCGAATCACCAAAAATATCAGTTTGTACAATTGTGGAAAGCAGCATTTGCACGGATACCATGACACCCGCCAGAATGGCTATCACCAATGCCGGTTTCGTATCAATAGCCCGCGCCCTTATTCTAAAAAAGAAAATAATAACTCCTGCCAGGCAAAACAGGAAAATAAGCATGGTACGTAATACCGGCCACAGTTCATGGAAGGTAGTATTTCCATTACCATCCGGATTATATGTTGATTCTATTGATAAAAGTCCACCCGTAGCCGTAACGCTCACATCAATACGCACTTTTTGGCCCTGCTCTTCCTGAGCTCCCTGAAATCGAGCGTTAGCTGTATTTGTCCCATTCGTACGGCCAAGACGAACTGTATCTTTTACCAAGGCGGCTATGTCCCATCCGGCCTGCTCCAAATAATAAGAAGAAATATTAAAGATATCCGGCTCTGTCAGTCCAACCCTGCCACCATCGCCTAATAGGGTTTCTAAACGTTCCATAGACCATTGAGCGACTGATTCTGTATCTATATTACTTCGCTGTACATCTATACCGAATTGACGGGTAATTGAAGAGTCTGATAATGATGACAATAGCTCATCAATTCTATCTTTACCAGATCCGAAAGCTGCTCCTAGAGCAGGGCGATTTACAGCTTTGTTAGGTATTATTGCATTGGGATTACGCACCTCGAGCAATTCGCCCTGCATATCAAACCGTAACTCGATATATTCATCGTTCTCTCCGGGTGGTCCATCACTGGAACCCCCTGTGTCTGATAGCCCTAGAATTGATGAGCGGCCTTCAATGGTAGGGCTAAATCTGACTTGCCAATAAAACGGTTTGAGATTCTGAATCTCACCTGATTTTATTTTTTCGATCAACTCCGATCGACCCAGTTCTTTTTGGAGCGAATCCAAAAGACTGCTGTGGACGTCATAATTAACCTCAGAACTATAGTGCTGAGTAGCAAATCCAAACCCACCAAATACATCCTTAGCCTTCTCCTCTACTTCCGTTTTTTCTAACGAAATATTTATACTACTGCGGGGATCCTGAGTGGGATAACCCACGAAAAACCATACCGCTGCAAGCAGGCCAAGTACAAAAAAGCTATATTCACGAATGGTAAGACTCACTTATCTCAAAAAGTAAAAGGAGTTCTGATCTCTAGTTGTATTCTTTCACGTAGAATATGTAAAAATGTTTTGAGAATTAATATTCTAGAATCCTTGTTCTTTAGGTGAAAAGCCTGAAATCAATTTATATAAGCGAAATATGTGTCTTATTGTTTTTGGTTATAGAGCACACCCGGATTACAGGTTGATCTTTGCTGCCAACAGAGATGAACGGTATAGACGTCCCACCCGAGGTGCCCAATTCTGGGACTCTCATCCAGATATACTTGCGGGCAAGGACTTGGAGGCGGGAGGAACCTGGATGGGCATCAGTCGTACGGGAAAATTTTCAGCAGTTACCAATTACAGAGATCCCAGCATAACCAGGGAAGATCCTCCAAGTCGCGGAAAATTAACGCTGGATTTTTTAAGAAATCAAACTGATCCTCTTTCCTACTTACAACAGCTAGATCGAAAAGCTGACAACTATCAGGGATTCAATCTTCTGACTGGAGATATCAACACACTGGGCTATTACTCCAATCAGGAAGGAATCGTACGGTCAATATCGCCCGGTATTTATGGACTCAGCAATCACTTGCTGAATACTCCATGGCCAAAAGTTCAACGTTCAAAAAGTAAGCTAAGGCATATTCTCAATAAACAGAAAATTTCAACAGTAGCCCTCTTTGATCTTTTGAGAGATGATATAAAAGCTCCTGAAGACCAATTACCCGATACCGGAATACCCAAGGAAATAGAAAAAGAAATCTCCCCGATTTTTATCAAGGGTGAAGAGTATGGTACCCGATGTTCAACAATATTACTCATTAATAATAATAACGAAGTAACCTTTATCGAACGCCGTTACAAGCCAGCCACTCAGGAAGTAAAAGAAGAAAACAGATTTAATTTTGAGATAAAAATTCCCACAGATTAACAGATCAAAAGACTTCTGCAAGTTAATCTAACCGGGTAGAAGCCGCCTCTTTCCCTTCAGGGGCATAATTTTCCGGATCTGGTACTTTTCCAAACTTATAGATAATACCAACAATTAGTGCGATTCCTACCGGATATATAATCCAGAAAGATATACCGGCTACCAGGATACAGATCATCCCAGCAATACTTATACTCCCAACAATCATGGCATAAGGAAGCTGTGTATTTACGTGCTCCACATGGTCGCATTGCGTAGCAATAGAGCTAAGAATCGTCGTATCAGAAATGGGTGAACAGTGGTCCCCCCAAACAGATCCCCCTAAAACAGCACTCACACTAGCATAGATAATCTCATAGGTCATTTCGACAGGAAGGCCGTTACTGCTGCCAATTTCCCAGGCCAAAGGGACTACCAGCGGCATTAAAATGCCCATGGTTCCCCAGCTCGATCCCGTTGCAAAAGCTGTCAGGGCTGACAGCACCAATACCAAAGCAGGAAGCCAATAAGGATTCAAGGTCTCCCCAAAAACGGACATTAAATAATCTGCTGTACCCAACTCTACCGTAATAGCACTTAATGCCCAGGCCATGACCAAAATAAGCAATCCATCAAACATGGTGTGCATTCCCTCCATCATGCCTTCAAGCATCTCCTTTACATTTAATAGCTTATTGCCCAGCGTCATAACTACTGCTACACCAATAGAAAGTAGCGATCCCCAGAGCAAGCCCTTGTAAGAATCGGCGGTCTCAATTATTTCCTGAACCGAACTCCCCTCTCCAGTTATAAACAGACCTCCAATGGTACCAAAGACAAGCGTAAAAATAGGGATAGCAGCGTTCGACCAGTGAGAGATTGCCTGTTTTTCCTCGTCATCCTTAATTTTATCCTTCCAAAGGTTATAGGTGTCCAGCTGGGGATTATGTTTGGCCTTATAAAGATTGATACGGGCCTTTAACATAGTGGCAAAATCACGACCCGACCACGCAATCATAAGCACAAAGAAGATGGTAAAGAAAGCGTAAAAGTTATACGGAAGAGAACTGAGAAATACTCCGTATGCTGCTTCATTAAATTCAGGCATTTTTTCCTGTGCATCCGCAATAAATCCAACCATGGCTCCTATCCAAGTACTGACCAGCGCAATAGTTGCAATGGGAGCGGCAGTAGCGTCCACCAGATAAGCAAGCTTTGCCCGTGAAATGCGTAATTTATCGGTGAGGGGACGCATTGTATTTCCCACCACCATCGTATTGGCATAATCATCAAAAAAGACGATAAAACCCATGAGGGCAGTCATTATCTGTCCGTGCACTTTGGTTCGCACCAAGCCGCTTATTCGCCGTATCACTCCACGGGTACCTCCATTATCCGTAATAATCCCCACCATACCGCCAATTAAAAGCGTAAAAATCACAATACTCATATGGCTTTCATCGGCTGTAGCCGGAACAATATAGCCACTGAGCGTAGTAAAAAAACTGGTAAATAGACCGCCGAATGAGATGTCTCCGACTAAAAAAGCACCGCACCATATTCCCAGAAAAAGCGCAAATAAGACCTGGCGAAATATCAGAGCAATTCCAATTGCTACCAGTGGAGGCAATATACTGAGCCATGAGCCAACAATATCCGGGGAAGGCTCATTTCCCCCCTGAGCGGCAATGGCTTCGGGAACTCCTATCATATTAAGGAGCAGAAACAGAGCACTCAGTCCGGCTATCCAATACAGAACCTTCCACTTCATCTATGATACCTCACTTATCTGTTAGGCTGATTTTGTCATAAATTCTTGATCAGTGAAAATACAATCTCTGCATTAATTTGCCAGATTTTTTTATCCTTCTAACTAATACGACTAAAAAAACCTGCCAGGAATTTTATATCCTGCCAGGTTTAAATTTTAAAACTCAGAGTAAATTAACCCAGTCTTTTTATAGCGGTTTTTATCCGTCGGATGGTGGTTTCTTTACCCAAAAGCTCAAGTGTAGGCGTTAAATCGGGACCATATCCCATACCGGTAACCGCTACGCGGAGGGGCATCATCAACGGACCAAAGCCCACATCATGTTCATTGATCACCTCTTTAATCTTATCTTTTAGCTTCTTGGCTTTAAACTCTTTCACATCCAACTGTTCAATCTCATCTACATAAGCCTGTAAAAGATCTACGCTATTATCTTTCCATTTTTTCATGGCCTGATCTTCATACTCCTCGGGGTCTTCAAAGAAGAATCGTCCCATCGTAATAAAGTCCTCTATTTTACTTACCCGTTCCTTCATCAGTGGTATGATCTCTTTCATATATGCTTCGTCAGGCTGAATTCCATGCTCATTGGCAATAGATCGTACGCGAGGGAATAGCTCATCAGCTGATTTTTCACGAAGATAATGTTCGTTATACCAAATCAATTTCTGGTAGTCAAACACAGCGCCACCTTTACTTACCCGATCCAGCGAAAAGAGCTCAATAAGCTCGTCCATGGTGTGGAGTTCAGAATCATCACCGGGACTCCAGCCCAGATAAGCCAGAAAGTTAACCAAGGCTTCTGGCTCAAATTTTTGTTCAATATAATCCCGTGTATTAATTGGAATACCCTCACTTTCCGCCTTACGCTTGGAAAGCTTTCCGCCGCTGGGAGACATAATAAGTGGCAGGTGTGCCATTTTCGGGGGTTCCCATCCAAAATATTCGTACATCAGGATATGCTTGGGA
>JBEPXF010000064.1:0-12240 GCA_041642075.1 Fodinibius sp. | reverse complement strand
TTTTCCCGGGAGTGAGAGTTTTCTCAAATGGCGGGAATGTTGCCAGAAATTGGGAATCCCGTACACAGGGAATACTCTTCCCGATGTGGAAGAAATGGTCGTCAAAATGTCGCTGGGACCAGCACAGGTAGATTATTATGAGGATACGATTTCTCAGTCTTTTGAGAGTGCCCGAGATTTTTTTGAGTATCTCAAAAAGGTAGGAGCTGACACCCAAAAAGAAGGTCGGAAACTTACGAAGCGGGAAATGGATCTACTTATTAATGAATGGGATTCCTCTTCAACAGGAAGGACTGTAAAGGTGAACTGGCACGGAGTTTTTCTGGCGGTGAAAAGGAATTATGATTAGATTTAAAGAGTAATCTACCTCTGAAACTTTTTTCTTAGATAATAGGTTAGTCCGTTAAACCTTCTTCTTATTTTTCTTCTCTGAAAGTCCTGATGTATATTTTATAGATTGTTCAATAAATTTCCGGAGTGCTTTGGGATGCTCGTAGATCTGTTCTGCCACCAAAATAAAATCATCAAATTCATCATTATCTGAAGTATAAGGTTTAATTCCCGGGCGGTCGATTAATGATTGTGCCAAGTATTTGCCAATACGTGCGACAAGAAAATTGTCATATATACCCAGACACATATTACCATTGATAAGATAGCCGATTCCCCCCAGCTCTTTTCTTTTTTGAAGCTGATCATTACTTATGAGATGATGATCAAGTAGGTCTTCCAATTTTTTGTTATAGTCGCTCACAACGTAGAATTAGTTGTTATTTGTCACTAAGATATCATTTACTTTCACACCTTTCACCATTAAAAGCTTATAGAAAATATTTAGATAATTAGGTAACCAGTTCGTTAATGGTATTCAATTGGTTTGAGTCTTGAATCTCAGATTTAAGTTGTGTTATTTTTTGTTGAATATTTAAAGGGACCGATGTTTCAGTAGTGAGCTGGGCTTTTTTATATAATAAAAGTGCCTGCAGATAGCATTTTTGTGAATGGCTGTAATGTTTATTTCGCAGCATTTCTCCCTCCTCGATGAGTAAATCGGCAACAGCAAGTGCCAGGTCTGCTTCAAAATTTTGATCTCTTTTAAAAATGTTTAGGGTTTCAGCCAGACTCAGTTCATGAAAATTTTTGGGATGGTCTTTGGTAAGCTGCTGAAAGGCATTTTGCATCTGTTCTATAGCCTGATCATATTGCTTTTGATTCTTTTTAAATATGATTTGTTCCAGGAGTTGTGTGAGATATTTAATTTGTCGCAGTACAAAATCCTGTTGGAAAAATGCCATTATCCTGCATACAAACTTAAGTCAGATTCTTTGTTTTATCTAAAGAGGCCTGGGCCATTTGCTTGTGGTAGTTATCCAGTTTTTCAGCCATTACGGGATTGTCCATACTAAGCATCCGAATAGCCAGAAGCGCGGCATTGCCGGCTTTACCAATGGCTACCGTAGCAACCGGAACCCCCGGCGGCATCTGAACAATAGAGTAAAGACTGTCCAGTCCACTGAGGGTACTCGTTTTTACCGGTACACCAATAACTGGAAGGGTGGTGTGGGCTGCCGTCATTCCCGGGAGATGGGCTGCGCCACCAGCTCCCGCAATAATCACCTTTATACCTCGATCCCGGGCTTCCTTTCCGTAATTAGCCATTAGATCCGGTGTACGGTGGGCAGAAACGACTTTCTTTTCATAGGTCACTTCAAATTCATCCAGTATTTCACAGGCTTTTTGCATGGTGGGCCAATCACTGTCGCTGCCCATAATTACTCCGACTTTAGGTTCGCTAATACTCATATTATTTATAATATGTTAGAGTTTTATTATCACTATTTTAAATAGAATAAAATATTCTGGGTAGAGATTTAAATGATTATGTCTTTTGTCAGTTTAAGAGCTTTTGCATAGGTTTTTCCCATGTCGTCTCCCAACAACGTGTAGTGGGCCATTTTTCGTCCCGGCTTGCTATCCAGCTTTCCATAAAAATGAAGGTGTCCATCGGCCTCCTTTAAAGAATCAAGAGCATGATCAATCCGGGCATCTCTTTGTTTGTTACCCAATAAATTGACCATTGCTACAGCAGGACTTCGAAGCTTTGTTGAGCCAAGTGGAAGTCCTAATACTGCTCGTACATGATTTTCGAACTGTGAAGTTACGCATCCTTCGATCGTATAATGTCCGGAATTATGAGGACGCGGAGCCGATTCATTGAGCAGTAACTCTCCGTCTGTGGTCAGAAAAAATTCGTAGGCAAAAATACCTTTACCGTCAATGGCTTCGGTCGCCTGCACCGCCATCTCCTGAGCCTTTTTCTGGATAGCCGTAACCACAGGAGCGGGTGATTTTACCGCTACACAGATATGATCTTCCTGTACCGTTTCGCAGCAGGGATAGACAACATGCCCGGTTTCATTGCGGGCTACCTGTACAGCCAGTTCATGGGTAAAGTCAACAAACGCTTCAGCAATGATCTTGTGTCCATCTTTTCCACCTAGCTGTTTAAACGCTTCCTGGGCTTCGTCCAGATCATGAACAGTCTCATTGCCAAAGCCATCATAACCACCTTTAGAGGATTTTAGGAGATAAGGCCATCCATGCTCTTCTCCAAAAGAGTTAAGATCTTTGTCATCTTTAATTAATTGATATGGGGTAACAGAAAGCCCGGCGTTTTCAAAGGTTTGCTTTTCAATCAGTTTATTTTCAATTAGCTCAAAACTTTGAGGGGATGGGAATATAGGGGTTCCACTGTTCTCCTGCGCTTGTGTAAGTATTTCTGAATCAATAAACTCGTTTTCTAAGGTCAAGATATCACAAGTTTTAGCAAAGCGGGTAAGGTCATCAGCAGAATCAAATGATCCGGTCTGGGAAAGAGGTGTCATAAATTCTACGGGTTCTTTTTCGTCCCGGTCCGAAAAAACTCCTATTTGTATGCCAAAACGAAAAGCCTGAAGGGCAGACATACGAGCCAGCTGCCCTGCTCCTAAAAATCCCAGTCGAAAATTTGCAGATAGTGGATTTTTGTCCATTGATAGAATAATTATATGGTTTTTAATTTTGAACAAAACATAAGAATAATTCACTCAGAAGTGAAGGATAAAGATAGATGCATTCATTTCCGTTTCGCGATTCTTCATTTTGCCGAAAGAATCGTATTTTACGAAGGTAGCAGATAACTGAGATCATCCGTAAATTAATTAAGTATTTTAGTATAGATGGATATTAAAGCAAAATTAGAGCAGGTGCAGGAGCGTTTTGAAGAAGTAACGGCTGCAATGAGTGATCCTGCAGTATATGACGATCCCGATCGCTATACTGAACTGACCAAGGAACACAGCGATTTAAAAGAACTGGTTGAACTCTATGAAGAATGGAAGGATGTCCGTGGTCAGATTCACGGGAATGAGGAACTGATTGAGGAAGGAGACGACGCCGAGATTACGGAAATGGCCCGTGATGAAAATCAAGAGCTTAAACCGCGGCTCGAGGAATTGGAGGAAGCTATTAAGTATAAGCTCATTCCCAAGGATCCGGATGATTCCAAGAATGTAATTGTGGAGCTCCGGGCCGGAACCGGAGGAGATGAAGCGGCAATATTTGTCGGGGATCTTTTTGATATGTACCGCCGATATTCAGAAAAGATGGGTTGGAAGCTAAATTTGCTTAGTCTCAGCGAATCAGAAAAGGGAGGATATAAAGAACTGACCTTTGGCCTTGAAGGTGAAGAAGTGTATGGTAAAATGAAATACGAAAGTGGGGTTCACCGGGTACAACGGGTGCCGCAAACAGAAACACAGGGACGGGTACATACCTCCGCGGCATCCGTAGCTGTACTGCCCGAAGCAGAAGAGGTGGATATTGAAGTAAATACCGCCGATATCCGGGTAGATACTTTTCGGGCCAGCGGTGCAGGGGGACAGCACGTAAATAAAACAGATTCAGCGGTACGTCTTACGCACGAACCTTCAGGTGTAGTGGTCGAATGCCAACAAGAGCGTTCCCAGCATCAAAACAAGGAGAAGGCGATGAAAATGTTACGTTCTAAGATTTATGAAATGGAGGAAGAAAAACTCCGGAAGGAACGGGAAGAAGAACGCAAGAGCCAAATTTCTACCGGCGATCGCAGTGCAAAAATTCGTACTTATAACTATCCTCAGAGTCGTGTGACTGATCATCGTATCAACTTAACGCTTTACAATCTCGAAGATATCATGAAAGGCGAGGTGGATGAAGTTATTGAAGCACTTCGGGTACAGGATAACCTGGATAAGCTGAATGCAATAATGGAAAATTAAGCGAAAATTATTAGTGTAATTGGAAGATTAGACTCTCCCAATTACACCGAATATTACAGTTGCACTTATATGTGTGGACCTGCCTGCACAAGCTCTTTATCAGCTTCTTCCTTAAATTGGCGAAAGTTATCATCAAACATGGCAGCCAGTTTTTTTGCTTTCTGGTCGTATGCCTGTTTATCATCCCAGGTATTTCTTGGATTCAAAATATTGGTCGGGACGCCATCCATCTTTTGTGGAATTGATAGTCCAAATGTAGGATCAGTATCGTAGGAAACATCATTTAGGTTCCCTTTCAACGCTTCACTTAGCATTTGCCGCGTATGGGAAAGTTTCATCCGGTGGCCAATTCCATAGGGACCTCCGGTCCAACCGGTATTGAGGAGCCAAACGGTAGAACTATATTTCCGTATTTTGTCCGCCAGGAGTTCCGCATATACCGTGGGATCTAATGGCATAAAAGGGGCTCCAAAGCAAGCTGAGAACGTTACCTGTGGTTCATCAATGCCTCGTTCCGTACCCGCAACTTTTGCGGTATAGCCACTTATGAAATGATACATTGCCTGTTCGGGGGTTAATTTTGAGATAGGAGGTAGCACACCAAATGCATCACAGGTTAAGAAAATGACATTAGTTGGGTGGTTTCCAACTCCATTTTCACTGGCGTTGGGAATGTAATGAATGGGATACGAGCACCGTGTATTTTCAGTGAGACTGGTGTCATAAAAATCAGGAGCACGGTTTTCATCGAGTACTACGTTCTCCAGGATAGTACCCGGCATTTTAGTGGTGGCGTAGATAAGAGGCTCATTTTCTTCTGACAAGTTTATTGTTTTGGCATAGCAGCCACCTTCAATATTAAAGACTCCATTTTCACTCCATCCGTGTTCATCATCGCCAATGAGGATGCGATCCTGATCAGAGGAAAGGGTTGTTTTTCCGGTTCCCGAAAGGCCAAAGAACACGGCTGTATCTCCTTCTTGATCCATGTTGGCAGAACAGTGCATGGCCATCACTCCTTGTTTGGGAAGAAGGTAGTTCATGACTGAGAATATCCCTTTTTTTAGTTCCCCCGAATAGAGCGTTCCTCCAATGAGGATAATTCTTCGGTCGAAGTTAATTAAGATAAATGTTTCGGATTCTGTCCCGTCTACATCAGGATTGGCTTTAAAGTTAGGGGCTGCCAAAATCGTGAAATCTGGTTCGTGTTTTTTGAGCTGCTCCTTCGATGGGCGGATAAACATATTATGAGCGAAAAGACCGTGGTAGGCGGCTTCGCTGATCATCCTTACATTTAGCTGATATTTTTTATCTCCTCCTGCATGGCAGTCTTTAACATATAATTGTTTATCCCGTAGGTAGGCCGTTACTTTTTGAAAAAGATTCTCGAAGACACCTTCATCTGCGGGCTTATTTATCTTACCCCAGTCAATATCATTTTGAATTGAAGGCTGATTTATAATAAATCTGTCAGATGGGGACCGACCTGTATACTTACCGGTTCTAACCCTAAGGGCATAATCTTTGGTTAAAATGGCTTCACCGTTTTTGATTGCTTCTTCATAAAGTTGCGGTGGAGTTAAATTCCAGTAGACCTTCTCATTATTTTCCAGGTCTAAATAATTCAGACCAATACGGCTCTTAAGCTGTGAATAGGTATTCATTGCTACAGTTTTAGGCTTTGTATTTTAATTTTTGGCTGATAGTATTGTTATTGCGGGCTTTTTTATCTCCGCATCTCTAAGAAGATTAGTATAAGCATTTATTTAGCTGAATTTGAGCAGACAGGAAAATGTGAACGCATTCACATGGGTAAGCGCTTACAACCTAAAATAGTTTATATTTCTTTTTCTACTGGCAAAACTATGAAGTAAAATGAACCAACACGATGAAATTTAGTTGATTCATTTAAAAAGAATAGAGGGAGAGTTTTTTATAACCGTGTTCTATACACTTGCCATTGGAGAATGGATGACTGTTTAGACGTTGTAAATAAGATTGAGTATCAATCAAGATAATGATGAACTTCCAAGCGAAGGTAAAGCATAGGATACTTTTAAGTAGTAGCATCCAGATTATTTGATGAATTTACATTTTGTATTTGCTCATTACATTTATCCAGTAATTCTATTGCTTCCTCTATTCTTGGATCGTTCTCTTTGAATGATTGTTTATAGATATCTATAGCTTTATTTAGCTTGTCTTGGGCCAGAGTGTATTCTTCCTGGATATATAGTAATTTAGAATGTTCAACGAGATTTTGTCCGATCCTATAATGAGTGGGAGGGAGTGTTTCCTGGTAAATAGACTCTGACAGAGAGAATAATGAATCAGCTTTTTCATAATCGTTTAAATCTGTCAAAACTGAAGCCAAAGCATTATAGTCAATTGCTACGCCTGGATGATTTGGACCATAGGTTGCTTTATCAATTTCAATTGTTTTCTCAAAATAGTTTTTAGCTTCACTTAGTGAATCCAAATCCTGCAAAACAGAAGCATAATTATAGTATGCAACTCCCATAGAAGTATGTGTTGGTTCTAGCAATTTTTTCTTTGTAGCTATAATCTGTTCGTAATTACTTTTTGCCTCCGTAAGCTGGTTTCGATCGAGTTGTATAAGGGCTAGATTATTCAATGTTTCGGCATACTGGATGCTGTGTTCTCCATGGGCTTCTTCATTGAGTTTAAGGCTTTGCCGGGCAAATTTTTCTCCTCTGTCCAACTCATTCAGTTCTCGATAGTTGATGGCCAAGCGGTCGTAAGTGCTGGCTAAATCAATATGATCTTCTCCCAAGAGTTCTTTTTTCATTTCTATACTTTTATATAGATATGCATTGGATTTTTCATAATCACTGGTATTGGAATGTAATGCACCCAAAGAAGAGAATGTTTGAGCAATATTAAAATGGGATCCTTTATAATGATTTTGATAAAAATCGAGAACAGAATAAAGATGTTCTTCGGCATCCTCATATTTCCCCATTCTTGCTTCCGTCTCAGCCCTATTATCCAGTGTCGTGAAACGATGTAACGAGCCTTCATTACCTGAGGCGATATATAGACTATCAGCCTTTTGAAAAAGATTTAAGGCTTCTGAATATTCCCCCTGATATGCTTTAGTAAAAGCATAGATAGAATATTTATTAGCCAGAGATAAAGAAGCTTCCGTCTCTTTTTGCTCCAGGATTTCTATTGATTGAACAATTAAATTTTCAGCTTCCTCTCTTTGACCTTGCGACCGCTTCAAAGTAGCTATTTCTGCTAAGATGGATGCCGTTTGTGGATGATCAGTTCCATAATATTCTTCACTTTTCGTTAAAGCTTTCTCATAGGCTTCTTCACTGGAGGGGTAAGCAGTCAGGTTTTTTAAGGCTGATCCAATAGAGGAGAGTAGTTCAATGTAGGCACTGGGTTGATCCCACAAACTCGCGTCAACTTCTTCGACTCCATTCTTTAACAGCGTCTTGGCAGAAATATCATTACCGGAGTAGGATGCAAATTCCGGATTGGTAGTATTAAAGATATTCAGTAAGAAATCCTTGGTTTCTTCCGCCTGAGAAGCTGATAATTCGGCCTGTTTTCGTTCATCCTCTACACGGTTTGTATAAAAGCCAACAAGACTGATGATTAAAAGAAGTACTCCTGCTGCTAAGGCCGTGCCTTTTTTATGGCGTTTAAAAAACTTTTTTGTCCGATATACAGTAGTCCCTTTTAGCGCTGAAACGGGAAGTCCTTTTTGGTAGTTATTTAAATCCTCAAGAAGCTCCGAAATTCCCCTGTAACGTTCTTCAGGTTCTTTCCGGATGGCTTTGAGTATAATGGCATCAAGATCTCCTTTTAGTTGATTTGGAGTGATTTTTCCGGATGCTACATTAGTGCTTGGTGGAGCTGGTTGTTGTTTTAAAACAAGTTGTTCTATTTCGTAAGAGGAAATATTCTCGAAATCAAACGGCAAGGTTTGGCACAGTAGCTGATAAAAAATTATACCCAGCGAATATATATCTGTAGCTGTGGTAATAGGCTGCTGCTTTATTTGTTCAGGCGCCGCATATTTGGGGGTTAACAGCCGTGTTTGAGTTTGAGTAAGAGATTGATCTTCAGGTGCGGCAAGTAATTTTGAAATGCCAAAATCTAAGATCTTAACTTCTTTATTGGATGTAATTAAAATATTTCCTGGTTTAAGGTCGCGATGAACTACCAGATTTTCGTGTGCATGACGTATGGCCTCCAGTATTTTTATAAAAAGCTCGATGTGTTGGTGGGGGGATAGTTCATGGTTTCTACAAAACTGATCTATCGGGACTCCATCCACGTATTCCATGATTAGATACGGGAAGCCGTCATCAGTTATACCCCCGTCAAATAGTTTGGCTATACCGGGATGGTTGAGTTCAGCCAGAATGTTTTGTTCCTGTCGAAATCTGTCAATATTAGTCTTTGTAGCCCGACTCTCTCGGATAATTTTAATTGCTACCTGGTGTTCAAAAGAGCCATCCGAACGTTCAGCCAAGTAGACTTGGCCCATACCTCCTTCACCTAGCAATTTAGTGATAGTGTACGAACCAATCGTTCGGCCTTTCAGCGATTCAGAATCTGTTGGAGTAATAGACTCTTTCGCAAAGTCCCTAAATAGTTCGCTTTTAACTTCTACAGGATTCTCAAGCCATTTCTTTGATTCCGAGGCAAATATTGACTCGAGCAGTTGGGTAACTTCTCCCTTAAGATTCTTGTCACCTTTGCAGGCCTCTTCAATATAATCCTGCCGCTCGGACTCGGAAAGCGTCAGTGCTTTGTCAATAATCGTCTCAACCTTTGCCCAATCTTGATTTTCCATGGTATTTTATAATTTTTCCGAATAGAAATCGGCCTTCTCGGTTTTTCCCCAGATACGATACAAATTAGTAAGTGCTGCAGCGGCCTCATGGGTTCGCCAATCATCTTCACCAAAACGATCGTAAAAAAAGTTATATGCCTCTTCGACAATGGGTACGTTTTCTTCAAATTCTCCCTGCATCGCGCGGCTTACTGCCAGTCCACCGCGGGCACTGATGAGTTGCCAGTGATCCTCCGGTAGTTTTTGGTTTAAAATTTTATATCCTTCGGCAAGATACTTTTCCGCTTCTCCGGTATGCATTTGTTTTATCTTCAGGAGACCAAGCCGGACAAGGGAAGAGGCAATGTGATGATGATCGGAGGGGAATAATTCACGACGCATAGATAATGCAATTTGATGAAGTGAATCGGCAGCCTGGTATTTACCCATCTGCTGATAGGTAAAAGCTAAATTGTTGTATCCACTGGCGATGTCTGGATGCAAGCTATCGTGAACCTCATGCTCTAGCTTAAGACTTCGATCATGAAGATTTAGCGCCTTTTCATATTCTCCCTGATCGCGATAGGCAATGGCTAAATTACCCAATGAAGTTGCAAGTAATAATTTGTGAGTTGAATCTGAGAGTTCAATGGCATTTTTATAAAACTCTTCGGTTTTAAGCAGGTGCCCTTCTTCCCGGTAGATAGAAGCTAAAGAAATATATATGCCAGCTAGGTTTCCTGATTCTTCCCCATGTAACCTTTTGCTCATCTCAAGTGCTTTAAGATAGGTAGATTCTGATTCTTTAAAACGTCCGATTCTATGATAGATTCTTCCCAGTTGGGTTAAATTATTGATATAAGTTTGCCGCTCTGTTTTTAATTCTAAAGGATAATCAAGGGCTAAGGCTTCCTGAAGTAACTCTTCACCTTTTTCAAAATTACCAAGTGAAGCAAAAGTACCGCCTAAAAGTCCCAGTAATTCAGCTTTAACTTGTGGCTGACTGTCCAGACTACTTTTTAATTTATCTGTACCTGTGGCAAGAACCTCAGAAAGAGATATATCCCTGTCAGGTTGTGTAAAAGGGTCTGACTGTTGTAAAATTTCACTAAAAAGTTCTTTTATCTGAACAGCTTTTTCTGCTTCAAGCTGTGCTCTGTTTCGTTCTTGAGTTAACCGGGAGGTATGAAAAATTGAAATACTAACTATTAAAAATAGAAATATGCCAGTTACCGCTATACTTAATTTATTACGATTAATAAACTTTTTGGCGCGGTAGGTCAAAGAGTTCGCTTGAGCAGTTACTGGCAGGCCTTGTTCAAAACTGACTAAATCAGACAGGAATTGATTGGCCATTCGATAGCGTTCCTGATGATCTTTATCAATAGCCTTAAGGGCAATAGCATCGAGATCACCCCGGAGCGTTGTTCGATGCTGTTTACCCCATGAATCTGTATTTGCACTGGGAGCAAGAGGGACTTTATTGAGAATTAGTTTTTCTGTCTCAAAATATGACTTGTTGTTTAGATCATAAGGGTGTTTTCCTGAGAGCAGTTCATAAAAGATAATTCCTAATGCGTAAACATCAGTTGCAGTCGTTACTTGTTCTTCCCGGATTTGTTCCGGAGCGGCGTATTTGGGTGTAAGCATCCGACCTTCACTAAGGGTCTGGTCGGAAGATGATTCCGTATTTTCAAGGAGTTTGGAAATACCGAAATCCAGAATTTTTATCTGACGTTCGGGAGTAACAAAAATGTTATCCGGTTTAAGATCCCGATGAATAACCAGACTTTCATGAGCATGCTGAACAGCAGAAAGTACTTTCCTAAAAAGTTTTATCCTTTCATCAAGAGACAGATTATTATCCTGGCAATAAGTGGTAATGGGTTTTCCATCAATGTACTCCATGATAAGATATTGGAGTCCATTATCAGTGATACCGCCATCAAATAATTTAGCAATGCCCGGATGGTTAAGTCCTGCTAGTATATTTCTTTCCTGTTTGAAACGACGAATATTTTCCGGTGATGATCGGGCAGAACGCAATATTTTAATAGCCACCTTGTGTTCAAACGTACCATCCGAACGTTCAGCCAGGTAAACCTGACCCATGCCTCCCTCACCCAAGAGTTCTTTAATGGTATAAGAGCCTATGGTCTTACCGATAAGGGAATGACTATTTTCTACCTCCTCCACATCTTGCGCCATTTCCTGGTAGAAACCTTCTTTAAACTCTTTCGGATCATCTAGCCATCCCTCAGAATCAAAGATTGAATTGAGCAGCCGTGTAACTTCGCCTTCTAATGCATCATTTCCTGCGCAGACCTCTTGGATATGTTCAACGCGTTCTGATTGCGGCAGGTCAAGAACCTGATCTACAATTGTTTCTACTTTATTCCAATTGATATTACCCATAACATTATTCAATCATGATGAAATATTGGTGCCCCTTGTAAACACCGCCAACAATTATTATACAATGACCGGATAAAGTGGAAGAACAGTTTTAGTTGATTTCGAAACGTTCTTTAAGCTCTTTATAAAGCCAACCCCTTGCTTTCATCCAATCCCTTTTAACAGTACTTTCGGAAATATCCAGAGCATCTGCTGTCTCTTCAATTGTCATTTCTCCAAAAAAACGCATTTCTACCACTTTGCTAAGTCGCTCATTTAATTCGGCCAGACGTTTTAGTGCGCCATCGATGTCAATCAATTCCTGTGCCTTGTTATTTTGCCCGTTAAAAATACCATCAATATAAGTAAGATCTTTTTGCTTGCCTCCCCGTTTTTCAGCTTGCTTTTTGCGGGCATAATCGATTAAAATCTGTCGCATACATCGAGACGCAATGGCCAGAAAGTGACTTCGATCTGAGAAGTCAATCTGGGTTTGGTCAATCATTTTTAAATACGTTTCATGAACAAGTTCCGTCCGTGAGAGAGTATGATCAGCCGATTGCCGATTCATATGAGAATAGGCTAAACTCCGTAATTCATCATAAATTAGCGGATACAATTTATCATATACCCCATCTTTCCCTTTTTTAAGACTTATTAATAATCTGGTAACGTCTGACGATTCAGCCATAGTAAATGGAAATGAGCTAAATTAACTCAGTTTTACGTAGATAA
>JBEPXF010000063.1:0-12501 GCA_041642075.1 Fodinibius sp. | reverse complement strand
GGTTATAGAATCACCCTGAAAGAGAATAGTGGCATTTCCCGGTAAAATAGAAAAATCATCGCCTGCTCTTTTTCTTTCCTGTGTCGGGCTTAATGCCAGTCCGGCTGCACCAAGAGCGGCTGTAGTAATAGTTTGAAGAAAATTTCGCCGTGTATAATCCATAACTATAAATAATTAAACTGATATCGTTTCTGAAGAATATTTATCTAAAAATTCTTTCACTTTCAACACATTCTCTTTTGATCCAATAAAAATGGGAGTTCGCTGGTGAATCGCCTCAGGTTCTATTTCCAGGATACGTCCTTTGCCATCAATAGCGAGTCCGCCGGCCTGTTCTATAATAAAACTTAGCGGATTACATTCATACATCAGCCGTAGTTTCCCGTTGGGATACTGGCTGCTGTTCGGATAAATAAAAATACCACCGGTTTTAAGCGTTCGATGAACATCCGCTACCATGGAACCAATATATCTTGCTTTATAGGGACGGCTTGTTTCTGCATCTTCTACCTGGCAATATTTAATGTACTGCTTCAATCCTTTATCCCACGAGTGGTAGCTCCCCTCGTTGACACTATAAATGGTCCCCTTATCGGGAATTTTAACGTCATCATCTGATAAGATAAATTCTCCAATACTGGGATCGAGTGTAAAAACAGATACTCCCATTCCTGTGGTATAAGTCAGCAGCGTACTCGATCCATAGAGCACATATCCTGCCGCTACCTGCTTAAGTCCCGGTTGGAGGGCTTCATCGGCAGAAAGCTGGTTCGAGCCGGGCTTTTCACGCATATAGATGGAAAAAATACTCCCAATAGAAACATTTACATCAATATTTGAAGATCCATCCAATGGATCAAGATATACGATATATTTGCCTCCGGCATTATCTAGCTCAACAATACCATCATTTTCTTCCGATATAACCATGCAGGTAATTTCAGCACGGTTTAGAGCAGAAATCATTTGTTCATCAGCAAATAGATCCAGTTTTTTTACGGATTCGCCGTGAATATTTTTGCTGCCGTCTTCTCCTAATATATTGGTAATGCCTGCTTTATTTACTTCCCTGGATATGATTTTAGCTGCCAGTCCGATATCCCTGAGCAATTGCGACAAGTCGCCGGTAGCTCCGGGAAACTTATTCTGGGCCTGAATAATGTATTCCTCGAGCGTGATTACTCGTTTCATCTTTCGATCTACCATAGTTCTCTCCTTTCTTTATTTATTGACTGATTTATATTTATTAGAGGTATATGCTATACTTTTAAAGCACAATAAAGCTAAGAGCCTTATTGACTTATCATAGTCACTTAAAAAATTTTAAGTTAGCCAGAAAGACTCTTAAGAATGCAAAAATGTATCAAATATAACTTCAGCTTTCTTTTTCAAATCCTCAAGTGTTCCCTCATTTCGAATCACAATATCAGCCTGGCTAACGGCCTCCTCAAAATTCCGCTGCTTATCCATCCGGCTCTTTACTTGTTGTTCACTAGCCTCATCGCGTTCTTTAACCCACTGAAGTCGACGCTTCTCATCGGCCAATACTAAAACCAGGTAATCAAACAAATCCAAGTGTTCACTCTCAAGCAGCAATGCTGCCTCATAAACGCCTACCTCAAATCCCTTTTCTTCTGCTTCTTTCATCCGCTCGCGTACTGCCGCAGGCAGCCTGGGATGGACAATCGCATTCAGCTCATCTACCCTTCCCTTTTCAAAGGCTTCTTCCGAGAGATACTCCCGATTAAGGGTTCCTTTAATCGTATATGATTCAGGACCAAAAGCAGTCTTTATTTCCGAACGGATTTCATCATTTTCAACCATCAGCTGCTTGGCAAATTCATCGGCATTGAGAATATAGGCTCCCTCCTTTTCCCATACATCACAAACGGTGGATTTTCCGCTGCCAATACCTCCCGTGATGCCTACAATAACCATTATTCCGTCTTTTCGGTTGCTGAGATAGAGAGGAGGTATTCGTTGATAAACTCATCAATTTCCCCATCCATTATGGCCTCAACGTTAGACGTCTCATGGTCAGTACGATGATCTTTGACCATATTATAGGGATGAAAGACGTAAGAACGAATTTGCGATCCCCACTCTATTTTGCTTTTAGAATCTTCGAGCTTCTGCTTTTCCCGCTCCTTGATTTGTTTTTCCAATTCGTAAATCTTGGATCGCAACAGTACCATCGCTTTCTCACGGTTCTGGTGCTGGGAACGCTCTTGCTGACATTCAGCTACCACCTGTTCTTCCGTGCCATCCGAAAGCTGGCCTTCCCAAATTAGACGGACACCGGTCTCAACTTTATTAACATTCTGTCCCCCCGCCCCGCTGGCATGAAAACGTTGCAGTTCAACATCACTCTCATCAACATCAATTTCAATGGTATCATCAATAACCGGAGATACAAAAACAGAACAGAAAGAGGTATGACGCCTGGAATTACTATCGAATGGTGAAATACGTACCAACCGATGCACTCCGCTTTCAGCTTTTAAATAACCGTAAGCATATTCACCGCTGACTTCTATTGTAGCGCTTTTGAGCCCTGCAACGTCTCCGTCCTGATATTCGATCACTGATATATCAAAATCGTTTTTCTTAGCCCACCGAGTATACATACGGTATAGCATCTCGGCCCAGTCCTGGCTTTCAGTACCACCGGCGCCCGGATTAAAGGTCAATATGGCATCACGATGATCATCTTCGCCCCTGAGCATATTTTTGAGTTCAAGAACCTCAAGTTTCCGTTCCAGCTTGCGGGCTTCCTGCTCAAGTTCATCAGATACATCCTCCCCTTCTTCGAGAAACTCCTGGTAAACCTGAATACTATCCCGGAGCTCGTCCAGCTCATCCCATTGGGCTACCATGCCTTTTTCATGATCCAGTTTTTTCATAATGCGACGAGCTTCATCAGGATTATTCCAGAAGTTGGGATCCTGAGTCTGCTCCTGCAGCTCTATTATATTTACTTTTCTCTGCTCATAGTCAAAGATACCCCCTAAGCGCATCCACGCGCTCAAATAATTCATTCAGATAATCGGCATTGACAGTTGTTGTACTCACGAAAATATTCTTTTAAAGTTAAAGTATGGCTAGTTTAAACAACAATGGTAGTATTTAGAAAAACTACTTGCTGCTCAGTTTACTCAATATAATTCCGAGTGCAAGTCCGCCGGTAAAAGCAAAAAGCACTCCCTCTTCGGGATGCGATCGTACGTATCGGCGGGCTTCACGATAGTCGTGATCAACCGCCTCACGTACAGCATCGCGCTCATCTTTAAGCTGATCAATCAGCTTCTCATAGCTGCGAATATGCTGTTTCTTTTGTTCTTCCGTTTTTTCTTCTCCATTCGATTCATTCTGTGCCATAAAACTCTAAAATTATTTGATTAATAACTCCTTTAAAAGATACAAATTTCAACCGGGATTACAGAGAGCTTTTCGCTCATTCAGCCACATTCTTAACACATAAGTTACGATTTGTTCATATCTATTACACATAGAAAATTTATTATAATGGTCTATGAATGTATTATCAGATATAGTAGAAAAACTGAGGGGCCAATTGTTTAAGTCAGTGGTTTCCAACAACCTGGTATACAACACCTGTTGGGAAGACCCACGACTCGACCGGCAGATGTTACAGCTTGACGACCAAAGCAAGGTAGTAATGCTTACCAGTGCCGGCTGTAATGCTTTGGATTACCTAATCGACGACCCCTGCCACCTTTTTTGCATCGATAAAAATCCGGTACAAAATGCTCTTCTACAATTAAAGCAAGCACTGATTAAAAACGGAAATCCCTCGCTCTTATGGTCTTTTTTTGGTCGTGGCCAAAAAGAAGGTGCGGAAATAATTTATAATCAAGGCCTTAGCAAGTATCTGTCTCCAAGCGCCCAAACATACTGGGATGACCACATAAACTACTTTTCTCCCTATTCAAGTGAATCCTCTTTTTATTTCAGGGGGACGTCCGGAAAGTTTGCCCTGCTAATGCGAAACAGGATTCGAAAAAAAGGACTTTATGGAGATATTAAACAACTCCTTAATGCCCAGACTCTCGAGGAACAAACCTATCATTTCAATGAAATTGAACCTTTGCTCTGGAATGGATTTCAGCGCTGGCTCCTCAGCCGTAATACGGTACTGTCAATGATTGGAGTCCCTTCCACACAGCGCCAAATTATCGATCAAGAATATCCGAATGGAATCCTCCACTATATCCGCAAGTCACTGCGGAAAGTCTTTACCGAAACTCCCATACAGGACAATTATTTCTGGCGGGTGTATCTAACCGGTTCTTATACTCCGGACTGTTGTCCCAATTATTTAAAGAAAGAGCATTTTGACACTCTTCAAACACGTATTAATCGTATTGAGACCCATACCTCAACCCTGTTGGAGTTTCTAAAGCGAAATCCCGGTACCTACTCTCACTTTGTATTACTCGACCACCAGGATTGGATGATTGGTCAGAACCCCGACCTTCTTGCCAGAGAATGGAAATATATTCTCCGCAATGCAGCACCTGGTACACGAATTCTGTTTCGCTCAGTTGCACCAGAAGCTGACTTTATCCCATCTTTTGCCAGAAAAAGACTCAACTTCGCACGCTCTCTTACCGATAATTTACGTTTTCAGGATCGGGTCGGGACCTATGAAAGCACTCATTTAGCGATCGTCCAATGAGAAATTCCACGCCATCCCATACCGATTCCAAAATCAAAAACTATTACCGGTTTCATTCCAAAATATATGATGTAACCCGGTGGAGTTTCCTCTTCGGTCGCACTTCCTTAATAACCATGCTTCCGGACCTTCCGCCCCAGCCCCGCATTTTGGAAATCGGATGTGGTACCGGCAAAAACATAGAGCAACTGGAGTATCATTTTCCGGATGCTACGATTTTGGGACTGGATTTGTCTGCCGATATGCTCAAAAAAGCCAGGAATCGCCTTCAACCCTCCGATAATATCCGTCTTCTAAACGATCAATATGGTACGAACTCATTAAATCTGGATCAATTTGATCTCATCCTGCTTTCCTATTCATTAACCATATTCCAATCACCGGTTGACGATATTTTTAACCATCTACACCAAGATTTAAAATCGGGAGGATATCTTGCCGTTGTGGACTTCCATACCAGCCGTTTTGCATGGTTTCGGAAATGGATGAAACTAAATCATGTCAATTTTGACGGACATTTTTTACCGCTGCTTAGAAAATATTTTGTCCCCTCAGAAATAAAAACACATCGTGCCTATTTGGGGTTGTGGACTTATTTCCAGTTTATTGGCCGACAGTCTTGATAAATTTTAGCACTGAGAAAAAGAGAGAACTTTCTTATTTTTGTCTTCTATGGAAAAAATAGAAAACCAGATTTCTGATATAAAAGAAGAACTGCAAGAATCCCCCGGGGATGCTGACTTACTTAATGAACTCGGGATTGGCTATCAAATGCTGGGAGAATATGAGCAGGCGGTTAAAGCCTATCAGCAAGCCCTTCAGAAAGATCAGAATCACTTTAAGGCTCACTTTAACCTAGCCAATACTTTTTTTGAGCTGAATAAGGTTGATCAGGCAGTTAATCACTATCTGGATGCTCTTGAGATACGCCCCGATTATGTACCTGCCCTTAATAATCTGGCTGATATATATGAAATTGCCAACGAAGAAGAGCGGGCTCGCGAACTCTTTGAATATATTACCAAAATAAAGCCTGAAGATGCAATGGGATATTTTAATCTCGGCAATCATCATCTGCGGACAAATAACACGGTAGAAGCAGGACGCTGCTACAAAAAAGCGATTGAACTCGATCCGGAATTTCATGAGGCCTATAATAACATCGGACTGATGCTAAAACACATTGGTCAAAATGAAAAAGCAATTTCCTATTTCGAGCAATGCCTTGAAATAGCCCCTGATTACGAACCGGCGCAGGAAGACCTCGAAATCTGTCAGGAAGCCTTAGAAAAGTCCTGATTTCACTCTTTCAGAACACTTCCATTCATTCCTTTCTATAAGCATAATATCATTTGTAATTAAATCAGGAATCCTATGAAAATTGTTACCAAACTATCTCTACTATTTATCACATTATTTTTTATTAGCTCAATGGCTTATGCCCAAGACAGACCCAGCGAGGGTTCCGTTGGGCTGTCAGCCTCAATCCAGAGTGGCCAGATGAACTTGCAGATCCCTATCTGGCTGACCGATAATGTAACTATTGCCCCTGTATTCGGATTAAATCATCTGGAAGATGTTTCAACCTCTTTAAATGTGGGAGTTGTACCCCGCTTTTACCAGGATCTGGGGAATAATTTTGGTAGTTATATCGGCGCGCGAGGGATTATTCGGCATACTTCAAATGACATTAATGATAATGATGGAACCAATATACTGCTGGGCGCTACGGGAGGAGGCGAATATTTCCTGGATCATCATTTCAGTATAGGTGTAGAAGGACAGCTAAACTTTTTAATTAATGACGTGAGTAATAATTTGCTTTCTACGGGAGCGGCCGTAATTGGAACCTACTATTTTTAGTTACTAAATCGTTAGCACTACAAAAGACCGCTTTCGTATAAAGGGAGCGGTCTTTTTATTTATAAGAATTTTACCTAAGATAGGCTTTGATAATCATCTAACTTCCTTATGGAATCAACGGCATGGAAAGAGTTATTGGCTTCGGGGGTATTTTCTTTAAGGCAGATAATCCTAAAATATTGAGCTAGTGGTATCAAAAACACTTGGGAGTTCCCATTGATGAAACATACGGGGGCTACACCTTTGATTGGAAAAATGACAACCAGCGCCCCGACAAAGGATATACGATCTGGAGCCCCTTCAAAAGAGATACCGACTATCTTAATCCGAGCAACAAAGAGTTTATGTTCAATATTATAGTAACAGATTTACCAAAACTTTTACAGGTGTTAAAGCAGGAAGGAATCGATCGAGTTGGTACTATGGAAGATACTGAATTTGGCAAGTTTGCGTGGATTATGGATCCCGAAGACAATAAAATTGAGTTGTGGGAGCCGATTGATAAGTAATTCTTACTTTCTTTATGAATCTAATTATTAAAATTACATAACCTTATACATGCAATTTTTTAGCCGAAAACTTATTAAGCCGCAGGACTTAAATGCATCCGGAACACTCTTTGGCGGTTCCGTACTAAGCTGGATCGATGAAGAAGCTGCTATTTTCGTTACCTGTCAGTTGAATCAAGGAAATATCGTTACAAAGTATATGACGGAAATTAATTTTGTCAGTTCGGCTGGCCTCGGCGATATTATCGAAATTGGCATGGAAACGGTTTCATTTGGCAGAACTTCCATTACCGTCCGTTGTGTAGTCCGAAATAAGTTCAGCAAGGAAACAATTATAAAAATAGATAAAATTGTGTTTGTGCATCTTGATGAAAATGGCCGGCCTGCACCTCATAATGTTTCAGAACCACAAAATTAACTTTCTTGATAAATTATTGATGAAAGACCCTAATTGGTTTACATTGTTATCAGGATATAGTTTTTTCAAATACATTTCTATTTCACCCTAAGCCCCTCATAATTTTATGGATTATAAATATATAGAGCCTGATAAAATCTCAGAAATGCTTTTCAATGAGTCGGAATATGTCATTGAATTCTGTGAGGCCGGCGTGCTCTCTTTTACTGAGTTTAAAGACAATTTTCATAACCATCTCCTGGATCGCAATATGAAGAAACTACGGGAAGCAGGTCATAAGATCAAGCCGGGTGCTAAGATGATGGGAGCTATTGAAGTTGTGGATAATTATGAGAAAGCCAAAAAAAGGTTGGATGAAGATGCTGCGGATGAAGAACTCAAGGAATTAGTCGATACAATGGATTCAATATGTACAACGATCATTGATGAACTTAATCATTTAGCCCAAAACCCGGATTAAATCCTCCGATAAATAATTGAAGATTCATGGGTAGGGTAGAACAAACTTTTTTTTGATTAATTATTAAAACACAACAAAAATGGAAGTATTAGTTACCGGTGGCGCAGGATATATCGGAAGCCATACCGTTCTTGAGCTTTTGAAGGAAGGTCACAATGTTATCGTAGTCGACAACCTAAATAACAGCAAAGAAGAAGCACTTGAGCGGGTAGAGGAGATTACCGGGCGTTCAGTCACATTCTACAAAACCGACCTGCTTGAGAAAGCCGAGCTTGATGATATTTTCAATCAGCATCAAATAGATTCTGTAATCCACTTTGCAGGTTATAAGGCCGTGGGCGAATCTGTTGAGAAACCGCTCTCCTATTACCATAACAATATTACCGGTACACTTATGCTCTGTGAGGTGATGCAGAAATACGGGGTATATGATTTGGTATTCAGTTCTTCTGCTACCGTTTATGGTGATCCCGATAAAGTCCCAATAACAGAAGAGGCGCCCCTCAGGACCACTAATCCCTATGGCCGGACCAAGCTATTTATTGAAAAAATACTGAGGGATCTCCATGTCGCCAATGACAGCTGGAATATCGCTCTGCTGCGCTACTTTAATCCAGTGGGGGCTCATGAAAGCGGCAAGATAGGGGAAGATCCCAATGATATTCCCAATAATCTTATGCCTTACATTACCCAGGTAGCCGTGGGCAAGCTCGATCACCTTTCCGTCTTTGGCAAAGACTATACTACCCATGACGGCACCGGAGTAAGGGATTATATCCATGTTGTGGACTTGGCAATCGGACATCTGAAGGCACTTCGAAAACTTGAAGAGAATCCGGGAGTAGTGACCTATAATCTGGGTACCGGAGAGGGTTACAGCGTTCTGGATGTAGTCAAAGCTTTTGAAAAGGCATCAGGACAAAAAATTCCCTATAAAATCACGGATCGCCGTCCCGGCGATGCCGCTACCTGCTATTCCGATCCTTCCAAAGCGGAAAAAGAACTAAAATGGAAAGCAGAACGCGACCTGTTAACAATGTGTGAGGATTCCTGGCGGTGGCAGTCCCAAAACCCCAATGGATACTGAGCAGTTAGCAGGTCGCGGATTTTGAATAAGGTTGTCAAGGGTTAGTTTGAATATTTGTTATCAGTTTATTGGTTATTTCGTGACCACTTGACCATAAGCTGGGGACAACCTTTCAACATTTAACTTTTAACCTTCAACCTTTTTTCAGATTGAATCTGCTGTTGATCTGTTTACTGGCACACTGATCACTGTATTCACTGTTTAATAAAAGTTGTCCGGTCCACACCTGTATTACCCGTTCTGGGATCATAACCGTACACTAGAATCTGGTATGGACCGTTTTCTTTGGGCGAAAAAGAAGCTTCGAAAGTGTTCTGCTTTCCGGAAAACTCCATCTGTTTTCGCTCGATCTCTTCCCCTCCTTTTTCAATGACAGCCACAAATTCCATCTCATTGCTATCCCATAAACCGCCCGGTTCAATAGGACATCCACACATCATAACCACATTAGCGGTAATGGTTACCGTATCATTAGGGTTGCGTTCATGGGCCTGAGGCTGCAGTATATCGATGGCGAAACCCGGGATCTCAAGTACAATACCATCTCCAGTGATGTCCTTACCTGGTATCAGCCACAGTTCTGTGCTGGTCGTAGCAGACGATTGTTTTTGGGCTACCGGTGCCGTAGCAGACACTTTCACCAATGTGGGCTCAGATAATTCAAGCTGGGTTTCGAACTTTGCGGCTCCTTTGGTATGTAGGTCTCCATAACGCTTTTGCGGTTCCTCGACTAGCCTTTGGGTATCTCCCGTTGAACCTTCGGTCTTCCCTTTCGCAAGAATGGTTCCCGAATCTGCCTCTTCGATGAGTATAGAAGCACCATCCATCGAAGTACCTATAAATTTAGCATCTTTAGCTATGGCCCGAACGACCACTTTAGTGGACTGCTGAGCCAGACTAGTCGCTGTTAAACAGCCTACAAGCAAAAAAAATAGAAAACTGGTTTTAATCCTCATAACAATTGTTTTTTTAAAAATTTAAGATGTGTTAACCTAAGTTAGTTCTAAAAATCGAAAATAAGACTCAAAAAAATCCCTCCTTGAGGAGGGTGGACTATCCTCCAGTAGTGGATAGATCGGGAGATGTTTGCTTGGTAAAAAAACACCCATCCCGCTCGGAAAATCGCCAAGCGAACTCCCCTCGATGGGAGATTATATTCTCCTTTTTTATGTCGAGTTCATATTAAGTTAACTAAACTACCTGCCACATCATATAAATAGTAGCTATTGCGCCAACAAAAAGAATAAGAACAACGAAATAGGCTTCAAAGGTACTGCTTCCTCCCTTTTTAAGTGCGTTCACCATTCCTGTCAGCGGAACTTTCCAAAACCAAATAAGGACTAATATTCCGATAACAATTGCTGCTAAAATCATTACCATGGGAATGAGTATCCGATATCTCTGAGATTAACTTAACATATCAAATATAACAAACAGGCAATACTTAACCGATCTGTTTTCCATACACAACACTACATTTTGTTCTTCTCTTCAATCCATTTTGACATATATTTGGTACTGGCGGCGGTATGATGCATTAACATGCTGCCTGTAAAATTTTGTCTGCGATGGCTCTCCAAATCTTCCTTTATTCTGTTTAATCTGGTAATAAGTTGCTCTTCAAAATCATCTTTAGAGAACCGTTTATTAATAATGCTTTTTCCATATTCTTGAGCCCTTTGCCATTTCTCTCGATTTGTATAGAGTTCAACTGAGCTAGCTGCAAAATCCTCTGGATTGTTTTCAACAGCGCCGGACCATCTCATATTTCTCTGTACTCCTTCTGCCCCAATATCGGTAGTGACCGAAGGCGTTCCGCATTCCATCGCCTCAACCAATTTCCCTTTTAATCCTGCTCCAAATCGAAGGGGAGCCAGCATAACTTTCGCTTTGCCTACCACCTGTTTTGCATCCTCTGCTCTGCCTTTGATATGGAAACCCTCTCTTGGCTGGTGAAGCTGCTGAACTTTTTGGGAAGGATAAGCACCATAAACATGTAGTTCTGCCTTGGGCAGGGCTGATCGAATTAAGGGCCATATATCATTTTTTAAATACTGTACCCCATCCCAGTTGGGGGCATGCCTGAAATTGCCAATCGTAACAAAGTGCCGGCGCTCACTGAAATCTAGCCAGGTATCCAAGTGTTTTTTATCAATCGGTTCTACCAAAAAGGGTAAATAATGGAGCAATGATGGATCGACCCTAAATACCTTTTGTAACACTTCCATCTCATATTCTGAAATCATTAACGTAAGGTCGCACCTGTAAATGCTGGCTACCTCTCGTTTCGCTACATCGGCCTGTAACAGCTCTTTTGTGTTAAATGAGCGTCCTTCCCTGACAGCTTTCTTTCGTATTCGTCGGAGACAGTGCAGGTCTTCGCTATCCAATATTCGTATCGCTTGCGGACAGTTCTCCGCAACCCGCCATCCAAACTGCTCCTCAATAGTAAACCGATCGAAAAGCACAATGTCCGGTTGCAAATCTTTGATAAACTCATCAAATGACGAATCGTTGAGCTTAATGGGCTGTTCTTTAACCCCTTTTTCTTCCAGGTCAACGCTGTACCTACTCTTCTCCGCTGAAGAAGCAAAGATTATTTCATAGTTCTGCTTCTGAAACAGGGATAGAAGCTCCATCATCCGCCTGCCGGCGGCAGAAGAGTCCGGTTCCGGCCATACCGAACCTATTACTAAAAGAGAAGAATCTGCCATTTTATTCCTTTCAATATTTTAGAACGTCATGCAAACATACCATATTATTGGGTTCTCATCATCTATACTCCTGATATATTTAGAGTGCCCAAATTAGCTATTTAAAATTGCATTCCAACCCCTTAGATCTTATTCTTCAGAGACCTACAAAATGTTTAGCAATGATCAGGAATTAGCAAAATGGATTTACAAATAGAAGGTACGGTAAAAAAAATACTTAAAGAACAATCAGGATCAGGAAAGAATGGTCCCTGGCGCAAACGCGACTTCATATTAGAAACTAAGGGGAAATACCCAAAGAAGGTATGCATTACACAATGGGGTGATAATATTGACAAAGCTGATCTTGAGGAAGGAGATAAGATTGTTGCTTATATAGATATCCAAAGCCGCGAATATAAAGGCAATTGGTACACCGATGTTAAAGCCTGGAAAATTGAGAAAGGCGACCAAATAACAGATCAGTCAGCCGGACAGGATTCGATGCCCGTTATAAATCTCTCGGCAGAAGTTGAAGACGAAGAGCCTCCCTTTTAAGGAAATAAACTTCACACTTTTACTACAAGTGAGTCTTCTACTTTTTTATAAAAGGTTGTTGTAGATATAGGCTATTATATCTTATATTTGCTTTTTATTGTAATCAGGCCTGAGTGGCGGAATTGGTAGACGCGCCGGATTCAAAATCCGGTGGCCATTGCGGTCGTGGGGGTTCGAGTCCCCCCTCAGGTACTTTTGGCTATTATACTAGAAA
>JBEPXF010000062.1:3038-12514 GCA_041642075.1 Fodinibius sp. | reverse complement strand
CCGGATTGTCCGTTTTGCAGGTAATGATAATGTGAATAATAATACACTTGAAACCCTTATACGGACACAAACCAACCGAGAATTTTTGGGTATACCCCGATTTACCCCTTGGTATTTTATTTGGCAGCTAACCGGCCGTTTTGGGGAAGAACCTTCGTACCTGAACAGAGCAACTGTAACAAATGACATTGAGCGAATTAAGCAATATTACAAAACGGTTGGTTTTCTTGAGGCTGAGGTTGATACCAATATTGTTGAGTTTAAAGAGAATCGGGTAGAAGTATCATTTTTAATTGATGAAAAGGACCCTTCTACCATAAAAACAGTAAGCTATACAGGTATGCCCGTACTCGACGATAGTATGAAAGTAAAGGAGTTTTATGAGGAGAGTTCTCTAACCCGAGAAAAAATTGATGATACTACCTTCACACATAATCGCCGTTATTCAGAAAATAGTCTAACCGAAGAACGCAACCGAATAATAACTTTTTTAAAGGATAATGGTTTTGCAGCTATCCAAAACGATTCCGTTTCGGTACTAATGAAGCGGGATCCCGAAAATAAAAATGAACTTGATGCTCTTTTCAATATTAATCCCGGACGAAAATATACTTTCGGAGATGTCCGTATTAGCCTTGAAGGGCCAGAAGAAGAGAGCGAACTTACCCAAAAAGATACGGTTCAACAATCAGAACTTACTGCTGGAAAAAAAATATATCTTCATAAAGCACCTTCGGCACAAACAAAGTACAGCCTTTTGACAGATCAGATTCTATTTAAACCCGGTGATACCTTTGATAATTCCCTGTATATCCGCACTGTCAATGAGTTTCAAAATCTGGGAATGCTCAATGTACAACAATTTGGTCTTAGCGAGGACGGATCCCTACCCGACTACTCAGGAAATGAACTACCCGTTACTTTTTCACTCAAAAGCCGACCCAAACACTCAATCAACCTCAATTTCTTTGGAATGCGTCGCTATGGTTTTGGTTCGGGTGCAGGGTTAACCTACACAAATAATAATCTTTTTGGTAAAGCCGAAAACTTACAGCTTAGTTTAAATGGGAGTTTTGAATATGTAAGCTCCGAGACGGTCCGGGATATCGCTCCTGACTCGGCATCAGGATCTGTTCAGGGAGGTTTCTTCCAGAGCTTTGACTCCCGGCTGGAATACTCTTTGCCACGTTTAAATTTTCCTTTTGCTTTTTTAGACAACTATCCCTCATTCTCGGATGCCAGAACGGTCTATGGACTTTCTTTTAGTCGTTCAGATCAGTTGCTGTTTGATATCAACTCCGATATTCGCTTTACCCTTCGCTATGAAGTAAAACACAACGATCGTTTTTCCAGTTTCCTTGATCTTATTGAACTCGACCTCTTAGATACAACCCCCTCAAGGCGGTTCAGGGAATCCCTACAGCAAGAATTTGGTGAAGGTTCTTTTGAATATGAACGCATTTTAGAAGATTTCCGACCACAAGTATCTTCCATCCTGCGATATACCTTCCAAAGCAGGCGTACGGACCTAATTAAGCGAAATTTTGGATATTTTAGTGAATATTCTGCTGCGATAGGAGGCAATATTCCCTATTTAACTGACCGCTTCATTGTAACACCAAATACCTTGGAAGGGAATCTGCCCCCAATCTTTCCTTCCAGCCAAAACAGCCTGGCTTACAGTCGATTTTTTAAAGGCACCGCTGACTACCGCCGCTATATTCCAATTACAAATAATGGGGTATTTGCTTATCGGGGATTTTTCGGTACTGCTCTTCCATACGGAAACAGTAATTCGGTTCCGCTCAATCAGCGTTTTTATGCGGGTGGCGCCAATGATATCCGGGGATGGAGCTTTTACAGCCTGGGGCCGGGATCTATTCCACTTGAAGACGTAACTATTAATGGAGGCGAAATTAAACTGCTTGCTCAGACCGAAGTCCGACAGCGTTTATTTACGGATCTCCTTTCCTCTAACTGGATTGCCGCATGGTTTACTGATGCTGGTAATACCTGGTATGGTCCGCGTACAGAATTCCCCTCATCTGAAGATAATGTTCCTCAGGCGAATCTAACGCAGCAGGAAATCCTGGAAATGGGTAAATTCAAGTTTGATAATTTTTACCGCCAAATTGCAGTCGGCTCGGGTGCGGGACTTCGAATCGACTGGGAATACATTGTAATACGCTTTGACTTTGCTTTTCGCGTTCACGACCTACAAGAAGGTTGGTTTAACAATAAAAAGCTGTACTTTAGTTTTGGTATTGGCCACTCTTTCTAACAATGGTCATTTTTATGTATTAATTTATATACAGCCGGGCGTAAACTGCTCTTATTAATCCTAAAATTTTCATTATGTTTAATTTCAGTCGGTTTAAAAAGATAAAAGAGCAATCGGACGTTATTTTCAATTCCCGCTTTTTGCAAAACCTCAGCCTGCTGGAACGATCGGAGTTCCTCCACTACTGCCACCGCAGAAAATACAAGAAAGATGAATACATTTATTACCAGGGAGATCCCGGAACTGGTATGTACTTTATCGAAGAAGGACAAGTTCAACTTATCATTGAGAATGAAGAACAAGGCGATAATTCAGATCAATCTTATACTATCGAAGCACCGGAAAGCTTTGGCTCTTTGTCTATAGGATATGAAATACGACGTATATCAACCGTCAAATGCCTGACAGACTGCACGCTTATGGGATTTTTTAAACCTGACTTTGAAACTTTAAAAAAGCGCCACCCTGTTATCGCCGTTAAATTTATGGAAACACTTGCCATGGTAGCTATGAAACAACTCGAACTGGTAACAACTGAACTCAAAAAACAAAACGGAGCTAAGCAGGCACTTGCCCTACAGTTCGAGACCTATATCGATCAACAAGAAAATGAGCACTTGTAAATAATCTCAGGCAATAACTGCGTGCCTATTTCTAATTATCTTTAATCACAGAGCCAACTTCCGATCCTTTCATCTTTTACTTTCTCGGATTTTCAATTTGAGGCTTATCTAATCATTCAAAAAAATGCTTAAAAAGGGAACAGAAACAGAATTAACAATCGAAGGTGTTGCTTTCGAAGGAAAAGGAATAGCTAAAGTAGACGGACTGGCTGTTTTTGTACCTAATACTACACCCGGAGATCATATTCGGACACGTATTACCAAAAGCAAAAAGAATTACCGCGAAGGCAAACTTTTAGAAGTCCTGGAAGAAGGTCCTCGCCGTATCGAACCCAAATGCCAGCATGCGCACGTATGTGGCGGCTGCAGCTGGCAGCATGTGGATTATGACTATCAGCTGGAGTTTAAGAAAGAGCAGGTCCGGGATCACATGGAGCGTATAGGAGGGTTTGAGAATCTTAAGATCAATGATACTATTGGTTGTGATCAGCCCTTCTATTATAGAAATAAAATGGAGTATTCTATAGGCCACCGCCGCTGGTTAAGCCCGGAAGAGATCAACCGGGATGAATATGTGGATGACCATTGCTTTGCTGCCGGCCTCCATGTACCAGGACGTTTTGACAAGATACTGAATATTCAGGAGTGTCATTTACAACATCCCATCTCCTATAAAATCCTGGATTTTGTTCGCACCTGGTGCAAAGATCACGATGTCTCCCCCTACGATACCATTGATCACAAGGGCTATATGCGCAATGTGGTTATCCGAAATTCATATTATACCGATGATTTGATGGTAAATCTCGTAACTCTGAAAGATGATTCCGAGATAATATCCCCTCTTTCCGAAGTGCTGGTTAACGAATTTCCTGAAATTACAACTGTCATCAACAATATTAACGATCGCAAAAATCCCACCGCAGTTGGGCGTTATGAAAAGGTACTTCACGGACCCGGTTACATTACAGATAAAATAGGTCCCTATCACTTTAAGATTGATGCAAACGCTTTTTTTCAAACGAATACCCGCCAGGCCGAACAGCTTTATGAAGTAGCAAAAAAATATGCAGATATTCAGCCCGAAGATACGGTATATGATCTTTATTGTGGCGTAGGTACCCTTAGTCTATTTTTAAGTGAACAGTCTAAAAACCTGATGGGTATAGAATTATCAAAAGTAGCAATAAAAAATGCACGCAAAAATGCCGAGTCCAATAATGTGAATAATGTGGATTTTCAACAGGGAGATATGCAGCACGTATTTGGTGAATTAATCACAAAAAAATATGGGGAGCCCGACTGTCTGATCACGGATCCCCCAAGGGCAGGTATGCATCCCGATGTGGTCGAAAATATCAACAAACTAAAGGTACCAAAGCTGGTATATGTAAGCTGTAACAGCTCTACCATGGCCCGTGACCTGGAAAAACTTGGTGAGGTTTACGATCTCAAAGAATTACAGCCCGTTGATATGTTTCCTCAAACCTATCACATTGAGACAGTCGCAAAACTTCGACTAAAGAACTAGATTACTTATTCTAATCATATTTTTAACTATTGCATCATTGTGAGATTACATTATTTGCAACACGTTCCCTTTGAAGGGCCCGGCATAATTCGTTCTTGGAGTAAAACTAACAGTCATTCGCTGACCCATACTCGTCTGTATGAAAAGGAAGAACTCCCTCCACCCGGGGAAATTGACGGATTAATCGTCATGGGTGGTCCAATGGATGTTTATGATACCAACAAATATCCCTGGCTTAAAAAAGAAAAGCGATATATTAACGATTGTATTGACCAGGAAATAAAGGTGCTAGGTATCTGTCTGGGAGCCCAGCTTATTGCGGATGTACTGGGAGCAGAAGTTAACTCCATGGACCAAAAAGAGATCGGCTGGTTTCCCCTCAATTGGAAGCAATCAGCCCGTAAACATCCCCTATTGGATTTTTTGCCAGCCCGACAAACCGTACTTCACTGGCATGGAGATCAATTTAGCTTGCCAGAAGGGACTATTCCGCTGGCTTCCAGCAAAGGATGCACAAACCAGGGCTTTTTGGTGGATGAGCAGATTCTTGGGTTACAGTTCCATATCGAAATGACAAAAGATGGACTCGATGAGCTAATCCAGCACTGCACTAATGAACTTAAAAGAAGTGACGGTCCTTTTATCCAGTCTCCGGTCAATATGTTAAATGCCCCTCATTTTGAAGAAAACCGCCAAACAATGCAAAAATTTCTAAACCGATTTTTTCAGTAACCCAGTTAGTTAATGAAGGTAGCTTACCATTAATCCACAGGCATCATTTTAAGACATACCGGCATCGATATTTCCAATTCATTCCCTGTTTTAGTCAACAAACCGGATTCCTTATCTCTTTTAAATACTACCACATTATCTGTATTACGGTTTGCGACCAACAGGTATTGGCCAGTCGCATCAATCATAAAATTACGGGGATGAATTCCGCCTGAACCCTGTTCACCAATATAAGACAACTGACCATTTTCCTGATTTACCGAGTATATTACAATGTTATTCAGGTCCTCCCTGTTTGAAGCATAAAGGAACTTTCCATCCGGAGAGAGGTGAATATCTGCACCGGAAACAGCCCCTTCATAGTTTTCAGGAAGTGTAGAAATCTGCTGAATTTTATTGAGTTTCCCGGCTTCAAAAGTAAAAACCTCAATGGTTCCGTTAAGTTCATTAATCAGGTAGGCAAAGTTGCCATCCGGGTGGAAAGTTATGTGTCGCGGCCCCGATCCGGGGGCAGCTTCATAGGTGCCAGCTTCTAAGGGATCCAGTTCACCTTTTGAGGCGTTAAATCTGTAACTTTTAACCTGGTCTGTTCCCAAATCCGCAACTAGAACATGTTCATTACCCGGAGCCACATAGGTACAATGTACATGGGGACGTTCCTGTCGGTTTTCATTCACGCTGCTTCCGCTGTGTTCAAAATATGCCTCTGCTTCCTGCAGGTTTCCATCTCCGGTAATAGGAAGCATAGAAAGTGATCCACCGCTGTAATTACCGGCAAAAGCCCAGCGGCCGGTTTGGTCCACCGATACATAGCAGGGATGGCCTCCCTTGCTTGACTTTTTATTCAGGAATGTAAGCGCTCCTTCGGCTTTGTCAAAAGAGAAAGCACTTACCGACCCTCCGTTTTCACCTCCCGTCTCATTAACCGCATAAATATATTTGTCATTAGGAGAGATTGCTAAATAGGAGGGATTTTCCACTCCGGATGCTTTACTGACATATTGGGCATCTCCCGTTACAGCATCAAATTCATACACATAAATTCCTTCACTTTCTCCGGAGGTATAAGTGCCTACAAATAGATAAAATGAGTCGGATGATTGTCCCATTATTGAGGTTGGAAAAAAAATGAAGAGCATTGACATCACAGCGAAGCACAAAATCCTTTTCATAATTCTGGTATTAAGATTTAGAGTGTCAAGATTACCGGTAATGATTTTTGGTTATTAAATGTATAACAAATATTCCTAATTAGCAGGAACGATAAAGCGATTAAATATCGTTTAGAGCCAGTCAAAGTGATGACTGAATTCTTTTTCTTATCACTTGTCAATTATAGCTCTATCACCGGTTTAAAAACTGTACTTTACCGTACTCCAAAAAGCCCGTTGTTTAGGAAGAGTAGTCTTAATCTTTAATTAGGACCTATTTAATTATGAATATACTGCTTACCGGTGCTACCGGCTATATTGGTCAAAGGCTGCTTCCCGTGCTTCTTGATGAAGGGCATCATGTTATTTGTTGCACAAGAGATAAAAAACGTTTTAATACCTCCCAATACCCGGCAGACCAAGTTGAAGTCATTAGTATTGATTTATTAGATGCCTCTACCCTTGACGCTATTCCTGAAGAAATTGATGCAGCTTATTATTTGGTTCATTCAATGTCATCTCAGAGCGAAGACTTTGAAGTGCTTGAACAAAAAGCCGCGGCAAACTTCGTAAAGCAGCTGAATCATACTCGGGTTGAGCAGGTTATATACCTGAGTGGAATTATTAACAGTGATAACCTTTCCAAACATTTGCGTTCACGCAAGAAAGTTGAGGAAGTTTTATCTTCTGGCTCTTTCGCCCTGTCCACACTACGGGCAGGCATTATAGTGGGTTCCGGCAGCGCTTCCTTTGAAATTATCCGCGATTTGGTTGAAAAACTACCGGTAATGATAGCTCCAAAATGGCTAAATACGAGAACTCAGCCTATTGCTATCCGCAATGTAATTGCGTACCTGAAGGGAGTGCTTAACCATCCCGAAACATTTGATAAAAGCTTTGATATTGGTGGTCCGGAAGTCCTGACCTACAAACAAATGCTGCTCCAGTTTGCTGAAGTTCGAAATCTGAAACGTACGATTATCAGTGTCCCGGTAATGACGCCAAAGCTTTCCTCCTACTGGCTATATTTTGTCACTTCTACTTCCTATAGACTGGCCGTTAACTTGGTTAATAGCATGAAGGTAGAAGTGGTATGCAGTGAAAATAATCTACGGGAGTTGTTGAAAATAACCCCTATTTCTTATAAAGAAGCTATTCGCATGGCATTTGACAAGATAGAACAGCAGGAAGTACTATCCAGCTGGACCGATGCTCGTTCAAGTGAGGTATTGAAGGAAGGCATATCGAATTTGATTGAGGTGCCTTCTTATGGCTGTTTCAAGGATGAACAAAAAGAACACATAGATGATGAACAAAGGGTCCTAAACCGGATCTGGTCCATCGGGGGCGAAACCGGCTGGTACTATGGCGATAGTCTCTGGGTCTTACGCGGCTTTATTGACAAAATAGTTGGAGGTGTTGGATTGAGGCGGGGACGCAAAAGCAAAACAAACATATCAGCTGGTGATTCCCTTGATTTCTGGCGGGTTCTCTATGCTGATAGGACAGAAAAAAGATTACTGCTTTATGCCGAAATGAAACTACCCGGTGAAGCCTGGCTGGAATTTAAAATTAAAAACAATGTGCTCTACCAGACCGCAACTTTTCGTCCATTGGGTTTATGGGGACGGCTTTACTGGTATGCACTGCTTCCAGTTCATGCATTCATTTTCAAAGGCATGGTCAAAAATATTTCAGCTTCTTCTACTAACTAAAAATGGCTTTTTACCAGTTAAAACGCACACAGGTTATTCCCTCAGATATTTCCGATGTATGGAATTTTATATCAGCTCCCCGGAATCTTAGTAAAATCACTCCGGATTATATGGGTTTCAATATCACCTCCACCGAACTACCCGAAAAGATGTATGAAGGAATGATTATCAGTTATAAGGTAAGTCCCTTTTTGGGATTAAAAACTGATTGGGTAACGGAAATAACAAATATCAGAGAAAAGAGATTCTTTGTAGATGAACAGCGTATTGGTCCATATAATGTCTGGCATCACGAGCACCATATTGAGGCAGTAAAAAAAGGAGTTAAAATGAAAGATATCGTAACCTACCAGCCCCCTTTTGGACCGCTGGGAATTTTGGCCAATAAGTTGTTTGTAGAAAATAAATTACAGGAAATATTCGATTATCGGCAAAAGGCTTTGGAACGCTATTTTAAATAGCATTATTAGCTGTATTTTATCCTTCGCATCTTAACTTTTCCAATTCCCTGCTGCTTATGAAAGTTATTGTTATTGGATCCGGACTTGGCGGCTTATCCATTGCCTGCCTTTTAGCTTCACAAGGACACAATGTTACTATCATGGAAAAAAATAGTACCATCGGGGGGAAAATAAATGAGATCAAAGCCGAAGGATTTCGATTTGATACCGGCCCTTCCCTTTTGACGATGCCTTTTATACTTGAATCACTCTTTGAGAAGTGTGGATATAATCTTCGCGATTTCCTAACCATAGAAACAGTAAATCCGATTTGTCGATATTTCTATAGAAATGGAACCCAGTTTGACTGCTACCATAATTCGGCTGCCAATATTTCTCAAATAAAGGAATTTGCACCTGAGGATGTTGAAGCCTTCCAAAATTTCATAAACTACTCGCAGGAGCTTTATCAGAAAACGAAAGAAGCTTTTCTATTCAATCCGCTTTATGGAATAACAGATCTAAGTTCTCTGAAGTTAACCGAATTTTTACGCATCGATGCCTTTCAAACCGTGGCCGAAAGCGTTGATACCCAGTTTACGTCTTCTGAACTAAAAAAATTTTTTAATCGGTTTACAACCTATAATGGCTCCTCTCCCTACGAGGCTCCCGCAACACTAAATGTCATTCCGCATGTAGAGCTTAGCCTGGGCGGATACTACATCAAAGGCGGGATGTATGCTCTCATAAAAGCCTTACACTCACTTGCTAAAAGATTAGGGGTAAATATTATTACTAATACTTCAGTACAACAAATTCGAACTCATGGGGAAAGGGCATCGGGAGTAGAGGATAATAGCCAGAATTTATACCCTGCTGATATAGTCGTTTCAAATGCTGATGCCTATGAAACCTATATGAATCTGCTCGATCCTGCCGATACCTCTTGGCTGAACAGAACAAGAATAGAACAAGCCGAACCCTCCTGCTCCGGATTTGTATT
>JBEPXF010000062.1:0-3028 GCA_041642075.1 Fodinibius sp. | reverse complement strand
TGTATTACTGCTTGGACTTGACAAACAATACAAGCAGCTGACGCATCACAATATTTTCTTTTCAAAAGATTACAAAAGGGAATTCAATCAGATATTTAACCAAAAGGTAATGCCTGATGACCCTACAATCTATATCGCAAATACTTCATATACAGATCCGGACCATGCCCCACTCGGAGGCTCTAATTTATTTGTATTAGTGAACGCCCCTTATCTAAGCGATGCTTATAAATGGAACAAAAAGGAATCCCAATACAAAGAATTTCTTATCCGTGCGCTCAGTCAGCGGGGCTTATCTGATCTAGAAGGCCATATTCAATTTTCCCATACGATTACTCCCCGGGATTTTTACACGAAATATCTCAGCAACAAGGGAAGTATTTACGGAACCTCATCCAATAGCAAACTATCTGCTTTTCTGCGACCAGCCAATAAGTCGCGCTCCATAGGTGGTCTTTATTTGGTGGGCGGCAGTACCCATCCCGGCGGAGGTATCCCATTGGTCACGCTCTCTGCATTTCATGCTTTTGAACTTATCCAGAGGTATGAATAATACTGAATAGCCATCTTAGACTGTCCAATAATTTCATTTAGGTTTGGCCTAAATTAATCACTTCCATATCCTGGAATTTCCCCTCGTCTATCGTAAACCGGATACACGTTCTGTATATTTGAGCTCCATATCTACCCGCAGCTCCAGGATTTATAAAAAGCATCCTGTTCTTCTCCTGATCCCGTCCGACTTTCAAAATATGAGAATGGCCACAAATAAAAACATCCGGGGGATTTTTCTCCATCTCTTCCCGGATTGGTAAACAATACCTTCCCAGCGTCCCTCCTATATGAGTCATCCAAATATCAATACCCTGTCGTTTAAACCGCTGGTGTTTCGGATATTCCTGGCGAATTTCTTTTCCATCGATATTGCCATAAACTCCGGTTAGGGGTGCAATAGATTTGAGTTTTTCAGCGATACCAAGAGTCCCAAAATCCCCAGCGTGCCATATCTCATCCCGATCTGCAAAGTATTCCGCAACTTGGGGATCAAGGTAATTATGTGTATCCGAAATTAGGCCAACCTTAATCATACTCTTTCTTCACTTTAATCAATACAATCAAAACACTACTAAATGTACGAAGTTTCTTTATCAGTAAAAATTGCATCAATTGAAAAATAGATTTTCAACATTTTCCCATTCAAGGAACTTATTCGATCTTTACTATTTAATTACTACCTTCAACTATTTCTTAGCAGATTAAAAGATAGTACTGCCAACGAAATATTTTACCTTTATATATGTTGCCCTCTTTTAGCATAATTATCGTTTCCTGGAATGCCCTGCATCATCTTCAGGAATATCTCCCGAGTGTAACAGCTACCGATTATCCTAATTATGAAATAATTTTGGCAGACAATGCCTCCACTGATGGATCCAAAAAATGGGTAAGGAAAAAATATCCTGATATTAAAATTGCCTCTCTGGATAAAAATTATGGATACTGCGGGGGTAATAACCGGGCCCTGCCTTACGCAAAAGGAGAAATCCTCGTTTTCCTTAATAATGACGTCCGCGTAGAGTCGGATTGGCTGAATGGCCTATCCGACTGCTTTAAAGATTCCAGGACGGCAGCCGCACAGCCTAAGCTACGGTCTGACACACAGCCCGAATATTTTGAATATGCCGGAGCGGCCGGTGGATACCTGGATAAATATGGCTATCCGTTTTGCAGAGGACGGGTTTTTGACACCATAGAGATAGATAAAGACCAATATAATGATGAGCAGGAAATTCTCTGGGCCAGCGGAGCCGGCTTGGCTATCAGGAAAGAAACGTTCGAAGAACACGGGGGATTTGATGAGGATTTCGAATTTCATATGGAAGAGATCGATCTATGCTGGCGACTGTGGAATGCGGGCTATAAGGTTCGCTATTGTCCCAAAAGTACCATCTACCATTTGGGCGGCGGATCCCTTCCAATGGATTCTCCGCGAAAGCTCTATTACAATTATCGCAACAGCTTGAAAATGCTCTGGAAAAACTGCAGCGAAGAAACTTTGATCTCTCGCTTTTGGGGTAGATATCTGCTGGATATCATTGCAGGCCTGCGCTCTCTTTCTACTGGTAAGTGGAATGAATTCAAAGCTATTATCAGAGCTCACTACCATTTCTGGACAGAATTTCCGGTTACTCATGAGAAGAGACAAAACCTACAACAAAGCCGCAAGCAGCAAGCAGATCCCCCTACTATCCTTCCTGTACATCTGACATGGGATTATTTTTTAAAAGGTAAAGACACCTTTCAAGAGCTAATGGATAATTGATATATAATATTGGATCAGATTAAATACGATAAACAACATGCAAACTGAGAGACTTAAGGAATTATCAGTTACATTTTTAAAAAAATGGTGGACGTCTCTCCTTATCCTTCCCTTTGTCATCTATTCTATCCATCAAATATACTGGGCTCTACGGTTCAATATCTTTTTTTCTGTTAACTATTCCTATCCTTTTCCTCTCAATATTGTGCACCTGTTTGTGGATACTTTTTTGCTCATTACCCATGAAGCGGGTCACACTTTCTTCAGTATTTTTGGTGTCCGGTTTATTACTATTTTAGGAGGCTCTCTATTTCAGATATTATTACCTCTGGCTATCTTACTATTTTTCTGGATCAACAGAAAAAGTATTGGAGTTCAGTTATCATTTTGCCTTTTAGGGTACAGCTGGATGGACGTAGCCGGTTATGCTGCCGACGCAAGTGAACGTCAACTGCCACTCATTGGCAACCTGGGTGAAGAGGCGCATGACTGGTACAATTTATTAATCCAGTTAGATGCATTACAATTAGACCGGACAATCGCTTTCATATTCGTTGCTATTGGTATCATTTGTTATATTGCAGCTCTTATGGTCCCGCTCTTTTATAAAACGTACAAAGAGGTATCTATCGATCTGGAGATTAACTAAATAGATTCCTCTGAACAAGAGAGCTATATTGGGATACCATAGCAAAAATATTCTGT
>JBEPXF010000061.1:0-12571 GCA_041642075.1 Fodinibius sp. | reverse complement strand
AGCATCACATACATTACACAATACTTCAATGCGGTTCATACCCAGACTTTGGTCTTCCTCATAACGAATCACATTATCCTGTACGGGTTCTGTAAAGCTGGGCCAGCCCGAACCCGATTCAAATTTCTCCGTAGAATCAAAAAGTTCCGTACCACAGCATGCACAGGCATAAAGCCCCGGCTGGTGCGCTTCGCAATACTCCCCCGAATAAGGCTTTTCTGTCCCTTTTTTACGGGTAACCCGGAATTGCTCTTCGGTCAATTGCTCTTTCCATTCAGCCTCGCTCTTTTCTACTCTTTTGGGCGGTTTAGGGCTGCCGTTTACCGTCTTTTTATGGATTTCCTGCCAATCGATCATGACACTTCCTTCGCATTTAAAATTAAGGCCAGATTTAAAATAAATTAATAGTCGGGACGACTGGATTTGAACCAGCGACCCCCACGTCCCGAACGTGGTGCGCTACCGGACTGCGCTACGTCCCGAAATTATTTCATAGAAAAATACTTACTTATATAAACATACCCAAAGTTTAGCATTATTATTGCTCACCTCTTTTGACCATTCTTTTTCAAATTGCCAGCTATCTCATAAGGAACATAGCCAACGGAGAAGGAGTTTAACCCAATATTGTGTAAAGCCAAATAAGCTTTTTGAAACCAGAGATAACAAGTCAGATCCGATACGCTCTGATAATTTCATTTTAAACGCAAAATATATGTCACCAAATCAGCCTGAGAATCAAGTAGATACTTCGCAAAGCGGTGCCCCTACCGGCGAACGTGCTATTCGGGACATGTTTTCTACTGATGAGATTTTTCATCGCATTGTTGCTACAGCCGAAGAAGAATTCAGCCGGTCAGATCGACTATTATTTTTAAGCGGTCTGGCCGCAGGACTTTCCATGGGTCTCACTTTTCTTGCACGTTCAACATTTATGGGGGCCGTCCCCTGGGATGGCTCCGGCCTATTGGGAAACCTGTTATACCCGCTGGGATTCCTTCTCATTGTATTGGGACGCTATCAACTTTTTACCGAAAATACCCTCACTCCGGTCACTCTTGTATTAACAAAACTGACTAAATTACCGGTATTGCTAAGAATCTGGGGTGTTGTCTTTTTTGCCAATATCCTGGGAGCAGCTCTCCTGGCTTTTCTATTATCCAATACCGGAATTTTCAATACTGATTCTGCCATGGCAGCCCTCCAGTTTGGAGAACATGCTGCCGAATTGCCATGGTGGGATCTGTTTTGGAAAGCAGTTATAGCGGGATGGCTTGTTGCCTCTATGGTCTGGCTAGTGCATGCCGCGCGCGATATGACAGCCCGTTTTATAATCGTTTACGTATTGATGTTTATGATTCCCTCAGCCGATCTGTTCCACTGTATTATTGCCTCCTGCGAAATGGCCTATGTAGTTTTTGAAGGAACCGTATTATGGCTGGGATATGGACATGTAGTATCAGCCGTCACCATTGGAAATACTGTTGGTGGAGTGGTATTGGTTGCTATCCTCAATTTTGCCCAAGTCCCCAGCAGACGACTGCCAGAGGGTAACCAAGAACAAGTAGAATAAGAGATACTATATCCGATTCAATTCAGCGGTTATAGTATCTGATAGTATGATTAGAAATATCAAGGCCAAATTAGCCCAATAAAAAAGGCGGTGCATGAATTTATGCACCGCCTCAAAATAAAAGCACTGAAAACTATTTTAAACGATTCTCGAAATCAGATCAGCGGTACGTGCAGAATAACCTGCTTCGTTATCGTACCATGCTAAAATTTTGACTAACTTACCGTTCGCCTTGGTAAATCCGGAATCATAAATGCAAGAGTGTGGATCGCTCAGTATATCCGTAGATACAAGCTCCTCCTCGGAATAAGCTAACACCCCTTTCATTGATCCTTCAGCTGCATTTTTAAATGCCTCATGAACCTGTTCAACCGTGACATCCTGCTCGACGATTGCCGTTAAATCCGTAAGTGAACCATCGGGTACGGGAACACGAATAGCGCTTCCATCCAGCTTTCCTTCAAGCTCCGGCAACACGAGTTCTACAGTTTGTGCAGCTCCCGTTGTTGTTGGGACTAAATTATGAGCGGCTGTACGGCCTCTTCTCAGGTCTCCATGCGGACCGTCCAAAATATTTTGGCTACCGGTGTAGGCATGAGTTGTTGTCATAAATCCTTTCTCCAGACCAAAGGAGTCATTAAGTACTTTGACCATTGGAGCCAAGCAATTAGTAGTACAGCTGGCATTGGAATAGATTTGGGTGTCGTCATCAATAATTTCATCATTGACCCCTAAAACTACCGTTTTCACTTCTTTATCTCCTTTTGCTGGAGCAGAAATAATTACTTTCTCAGCACCGGCTTCAAGATGCTTTGCAGCCGCATCATATGTTCGGAAGAAACCGGTGGATTCAACTATAACGTCCGCGCCACGCTTATCCCAGTTTAGATTAGTCGGATCGCGCTCCGCTGTAATACCGATCTCCATTCCGTCGATGGTAATATTTCCTTCGCTTACATTAACTTCACCTTCAAAGGTGCCGTGAACAGAGTCACGCTTAAATAGATATGCTAATGTTTCCGCATCCGTTAGATCGTTGATACCAACAATATTGATTTCATCTTTGTGGTATGCCAATATGGATCGTGTAACCAATCGGCCGATTCGTCCGAATCCGTTAATTCCTACATTTATTTTAGCCATAAAACTTATTCTTTTTAGTTTAGCTCGTTTTGAGTGTAAAAAACTTGTTTATAGCATGGAGTGTTATAAAACAGTACAGGCGATAATCAAGCCGTCTAAAAATAACAGTAAATCCCTACTTTGTAAATTATTGAATAATAATTTTAATCCTCTTCTTCATCCAGGTCAAGCTCCTCCGGAGGAATCTCTTCAAGAGAAAAATCTTCCATAAAATCTTCGTCCTCTTCAGGTTCATCTTCTGCTTCCTCTTTGCTCTCTGCCGTAGCACCCGCTTTTCGTAACAAGGTGGCGATCTCCATATTATCATTATCAAGTGCCATGGCAAGTGCACTATTCCCATTCTTGTCTTTTCGTTTAACCGACGCTCCGTTATCGATCAAATATTTAACCACTTCCGAGTACCCGTCTCGTGCGGCAAGCATAAGAGCAGTTTGCTCCCAACGCTGCGTTGCATTAAGGTTAACCCCATGTTCATGTAAATAGTGAACCACCTCCAATTGTCCCTCGCGGGCGGCAGCGATCAGCGCCAGATTACCAATTTCAGCTCCATGCTCAATTAATAATTGGATCATCCCTATATTACCGTTCTCTGCTGCTCTATTCAATGCCGTTCCCCCCATGACGGTTTTCATATTTGGGTCAGCCCCTTCTTCAAGAAGGTATTTTACCACTTCTTCCTGATCCTGCTGGGCAGCCACAATAAGAGCCGAGGTTCCATTTTTAGTAGTTTCATCTATATCTGCTCCTGCTTTAAGCAGTTTTTTCACTTCTTTCAAATCTCCTTTCTCAGCAGCTTTGAGTAAAGGTAACTGTTCCATAAATATTAACTTTTATCTGTTGAATAACTGAAGTAACCTGAGGGATATAATATTATTATCACATCAATTTTCCATAGAAAAATTTTACTTTAAAATACCAGCTCCATGATAACCGTTGATAAAATCACTACCACTCATTCTTCGCTTTCCTTCCAGCTGTACTTCCTTTAAAATAACCGTACCGGGTTCACAACCCACAATGAGCTGGCCGTCTTCAACCTTTAACTCTCCGGTTCTGAGTGAATCCTCAGGACCCAATTCCGAACGATACATATTGAACTTCAGTCCGTCGAGAGTTGCCCATGCCGTGGGGAAAGGACTTAGTCCCCGTATATTATCATGCACTTTTTTAGCTGGTCGATCGAAATTAATCTTACAGTCTTCGGTAAACAATTTAGGAGCCGGCGATGCTTTCTCATCATCCTGCTCGATCAATTCATAACTATCGTGGTCAATTTCTTCTACTGTCTGAACTAACAGGCTGCTTCCCATTTCTTTTAGCCGGTTGTAGACATCACCTGTAGTTTCGTTGCTACCGATTTCAGTAGCCTTCTGTTTAATAATTTTTCCCGTATCCACCTGCTCATTCAGAAAAAAAACTGTGCAGCCCGTTTTCTCTTCCCCGTTCATGACCGCCCAGTGTATAGGGGCTGCTCCCCTGTATTTCGGTAACAGCGAGGCGTGCAGGTTTATAGATCCTTTGGAGGGTAACTCTAATATCTCAGGAGGCAGTATCCGGAAGGCAACTACCACAAACAAATCTACTTCCAAGGTTTTCAGTTCCTCGTAAAAATCCGGATCATCCAGTTCCTCTACTTCAAGAACCGGCAATCCCAGCTCCAATGCCTTTGCCTTTACCGGAGTAGGTGATGGTTCAGCACGCCGCCCCCTGCGCTTGTCCACATTGCTGACTACCGATACGATTTCTTGTTCCGTCTGATTTAGTTTTTCGAGACTTGGGATAGCAAAATCAGGTGAACCCATGAAAACGATACGCATAAAGGAATCCTCCGCTAGTTATTAATCCTTTGGTACAGTTGGATAATCAATCTCCTTTTCTCCCGAGGCAATTTCCTTCAGTTTGGAACTAAGTAATTTCCGTTTAAAGAAAGAAAGGTAATCCAGAAACAGTATTCCATCCAAATGATCGGTCTCGTGCTGCACAATACGGGAAAGCCATCCCCCTATTTCCAGTTCTTGCCTATTGAAATCACGATCAAGGTAGCTTACCGTTATCTTTTCAGGCCGGCTAACCGTGGCATTCACGCCTGGAATACTGAGACATCCCTCATCCATGTCAACCTCCTCATCACTTTCTGAAGTTATCTCAGGATTAATCATGGCAATAGGGCCATACTCGGGTTCATCCTCTTTTTCAGCCATCGGATCGGCATCCACTACAAAAAGCCGCTTAAGCTTCCCGACCTGGGGAGCGGCAAGCCCGACCCCGTCGGAGTTATACATCGATTCAAACATATCATCGATGAGTTGCTGAAGTTCTTCGGAATTTTCTGTGACGGACTCTGCCTTTTGGCGAAGCACTTCATCATCATACGTAACGATCGGTAACACGGACATTCTCTGATTTCATGAATTCTATGTATTTCTGAAGAATAATAGCAGCGGCCGCCTTGTTAATACGATCGGACTCTCTGCGTTTCATTTTAGGAACTCCCGCTTCCACCATAGCCCGTACGGCTTCTTTCGAGGTATAGCGTTCGTCCATTTTAGCAACTTCCATATCCGGAAAATGCTCTTCCAGACGGGTCAGAAAGCTGCGAACCATCTTAATGGCTTTTCCTTCGTCGCCTTCCGGGGTAAGCGGCCAACCTACCACAAATTTTTCCACCTGTTCATTTTCAACAAGTTTTTTAAGCGCTTCCATTACTTTAGAATCGTGATAGGTCCCTATGGGATTTGCAACGGTTTTAAGCAAATCCGTACGTGCCAGTCCAATCCATTTGGTACCAACATCAATTCCTATAAGTCTGCCATATTTAGCCACAATCAGCCTTCCATTTCTTCTAATTCCTCTTCTTCAAGAGGCTGTTTCAGAAATTGTTTTAAAAGTTTACTTGGTTTAAAATGGGTTTTGCGATGCGCGGGAACATAAATCTCTTCATTCGTTCGGGGATTCCGCGCCCGGGGTTTTGCCTTGGTTTTCTTCACTTCAAAAACACCAAAATCCCTCAATTCGATCCGACAGGTAGGATCCGCATCCATCATGGTTTCCCGAAGGGCTACCAAGACAGCCTCCACCCACGGCTCTGTCTGAACCATTGGTTCATCGAGCTGTTCTGCAACGCGTCGAACAATATCTTTTTTGGTATAAGTCATGATAAAAAAACTACACAATTAGTACTGCAATGAAATACAAAAAATCTCCTTTATACCTGTTTCCAATAGTTGGTTGATAATATTACTTTTAAGACGGATTTGAAAGTATTCCGGGGGATTTTGTATTGCTTGCTTAACATAGCCTTTTTTAACGGATTTTAGGCAATTATCAGCTACAAACAGAGGTTAAATATTTCTGTTTAAGATAATTGACCATCCACGAAGGACTATTCATAGCGGAACACGCTTTTTACCCCTTCAACCTTGTGCAGTTTCGTAATCACACGATCAAGATGATCAATGTCATCTACATAGACCGTCAGGATGCCCTCAAACATACCGCTGTCGCTATTAACGTTTATACTCTTCATATTCGTTTCCATGGATTTGGAAAGAATATCAGTAATATCGTTAATCATTCCTACCCGATCTTCACCAACGATCTTGACAGCTCCCAGAAATTTAGAGCTAATATTCCTGGCCCATGACACATCGATTACCCGTTCGCCGTCTGTTTGGATCAGATGATGTATGTTTTTACAGTTCGAGCGGTGCACTTTTACATCACCTGTACGGCTGATAAATCCAATTACATCATCGCCAGGGATAGGATTACAGCAATTTGCATAGCTGTACTTAATATTGGAGATATTATCATCAATAACCAGGGCCTTCTCGTCACCTATAGAACGGGCCGCATCAATATAGGTCTTTTGAATCTCCTCCTCAGTTATGGGCGCTTGTTTCTCCTCTTTTTCCTCTTTCTCTATACGTCCCTTTCCAATGAACTGTTTAGCAGCTTTCAAAAGCTTGCTGACGTCAAAATTACCCTTTCCAATCTCGTAGAAAAGCTCCTGCGTTGACTCAAATTTCAACTTATGAGCCACCTTCATCAAGTCCTGATCAGATATTTCAACTTTGCCTCGCTTGGCTCTTTTCTCCCAGATCTCCTGGCCCTCACTAGCCACCTCGCGCTCTTGTTGTTTAATATACTGGCGTATGCGGGACTTGGCTTTATGGGTAACCACATCATTAATCCAGTCGGGATTTAAATTGATTTTATTTCCCGTAATAATCTCGACCTGGTCTCCAATTTCCAGCTTTTGCCTCAAGGGAGCCATCTTACCATTTATTTTAGCTGCCATAGCCCGTTCTCCAATCTCACTGTGGATATCAAAAGCAAAATCGATGGGTGTTGCTCCCTGCGGCAGGGTTCGAAGCTCTCCCTGTGGGGTAAAAACATAAATCTCATCCTGATAAAGATTTAACTGAAAGTCTTTTACAAACTCAGTTGCTGCATCGGGTCGTGGATTATCGAGTACATCGCGCACCCAATGCACAAATTTGTCCAGTGTTTCAGAACCTTTTTTACCCTCTTTGTATTTCCAGTGCGCTGCCAGACCTTTTTCAGCAATATCATCCATCTGCCGGGTACGTATCTGGACTTCCACCTTGCGTCCCTGTTTAGTTATTACTGTAGTATGTAAAGACTGGTATCCGTTCGCTTTTGGTACAGAGATAAAATCACGAAACCGTTTGGGGATTGGAGTATACCAATCGGTAATAATCGAATATACGCGCCAGCAATCTTCTTTGCTGTGGGGATCTTCCAGAATTATTCGAATAGCAAAAAGATCGTAAATCTCTTCAAAAGGTTTCTGCTGGCGTTGCATCTTCCGAAAAATCGAATAGATATGTTTCGGACGTCCCTTAATTTCGAAAGTAAAGCCCTGCTTTTTCAGTTCCTCCTTAATGGGCTCCATGAACTCCTCAATAAAATTCTCCCGGGCCTCCTTTTTCTCCCGCAGCTTTCGTGAAATAAATTTATATGAATTGGGATCGATAACCCTAAAACAGAGATCCTCGAGTTCGCTCTTCATATTAAACAGGCCAAAACGATGGGCCAGCGGTGCATAGAGTTCCATCGTTTCAGTGGCCTTTTGCATCTGTTTATCGCGAGGAAGATGCTGTATCGTCCGCATATTATGGAGCCGGTCGGCAAATTTGATGAGTACTACCCTTATGTCCTCCGCCATGGAGAGTAGTAGCTTCATAAATGTTTCTGCCTGCTTGGTATCCCGGCTTTTAAAGACACCCGAAATTTTTGTTACTCCATCAATAAGATGTGCCACCACTTCTCCGAACTTTTCTTCTATATCATCAAGTGTAACCCCGGTATCCTCCACGGTATCGTGCAATAAAGCAGCTACCACCGACACATCATCGATATTAATTTCTGATGCGACAATTTCTGCCACAGCTACGGGGTGCAGGTAAAAAGCTTCCCCGGAGGCACGTTCGATACCTTCATGGGACAAATAGCAGAGCTTAAATGCACGGGAAACCATCTGCTCATCAACTTCTTCCAGATGATCACGACATACCTGCAAAAGCTGATCCAAATTCGCCTGCTCTGATGAGTCAAGCGTGTACGTATCCAGATCAATATTATATGTAGCTTTGGTTTCAGCCATTGGAACCTTATTAACAAAAAAAGCCTATTCGGTTTGAAGCCATTAAGTTTGGGGCTTCCTATTTACAAGTAAAATAACTGTTTGTTCAATTCCAATCATATCATAAATAAAAAAGGCGGACACTAAAGGGTGTCCGCCAAATAAAATACCTTTAATTTAAAAATTAATTGAAACTCCAAAGATTAGCCGGCCAGTACCTTCTTCAATAGAGTCATCCAAATTTTCATAGTCGCTTACCTGCTCCAGGCGGTATTCAACAAAAGGCGTCAATAAAGGAACGGGACTAATTTCAGCACCAACGAATCCATTCCAATAGATTGCGCTATCGCTGTTATCTTCATCCATAGGTGCTCCGGTATCTGAAAAATCGTCACGACTTACATCCATAGTGCTAGATCCTAATCCTAATCCCACATACGGAGCAACAAGTCCGACTGATACGCCGCCTACAGCAGCTAATCCGTAATCATAGTTCGTGAGTTCACGCGAATAGGTCAATCCATCTCGTGAAACAGAATTTTCTTCATTAAAATAGCTGAAATGTCCCCGAAGACCTAAGTTTACAATCGGAAGACGCTGCAAAATATCTCGTTCCAGGCGAACACCGAAACCGCTTTCCGGTTCTTCATCTCTTATTTCGTAAGAAGCGCCTAAACTCCATTGTCCCGCTGCTGTTTGGGGGGCAGAACTTATCAGCAGTGCAAAAGTAGCTAAACCCAGTAATAGTATTTTGATATCCATAGTAACTTTACCTCTTATATATAAATGATTTTTTATGTTCGTTTATTGACTCCGTCTGAAGGTAATATCCCGGACTTTTGAGAAGAATCAAAACATTACCCTGTTTGGCAATTCTATGCTTATAACAGATATATATGCTCTTTTATTCCCTCTTTTGTGAAAAAAAATATAGAAATATCAATATCTGTTTTAAAATCGATATAAAATAAATATGGAAATTCCGTTTATAGATTATTATCTTGGTATGTTATATTTAATTCCCACCTATCGTGTGAACTCCTTTCCAGAATTTGACAACATAAATTCTAATCAAGGGATTAAACCGTAGGTGACAAAACAATACATAGTATAAATGGCACAACAAGGTAAAGTTAAATGGTTCGACGTAGAAAAAGGATTTGGATTTATCGAGCCTGAGGACGGAAGCAAAGATGTATTCGTCCACCGAAACAACGTAGAAAACTTAGACTATAATCAAGGTCTCGAAGACGGTGAAAGTGTAGAATTCAACGTCGAAGAAACTCCTAAAGGATTGAGTGCAACTGATGTACGCAGTCTTGATTATAAGTAAATAATCGATTTATTGATTAAAATAAGAAAGCCCGCTCATAATGAGCGGGCTTTTTTTATGTGAAAAGCTTTCGATAGATAACCCCCACCTTTACAGAAAATAACTGAGCATTAGGTTAAGGCCATCAGGAAATTGTATAATTAAATAATTTTTGTTCTCCCTCCTCGCTGAAGTTCGATATCCATCAGCGGTTCATTGCTCTTCCAGGCCCCGCCCGTAAAATCGGGAACATCCAGCGTTTCAGATTTATTGGCAACCGACCGTTCACTTAAAGGGATAACCGAACTCCACAATGCAGCATCATATACGGTCATATCCAGTGGCAAACCGTTACGCAAGCAGTCAATAAGCTTCCAATCCATCAACGTATCCATACCTCCGTGTCCGCCTACCTGCCGGGCCATTTCTCCAACTTTTTTTGTGATTTCCGGGGTATACTTCTCCTCCAACTCATTGAACTCTTCTTCTGAAATCCAGCCGCTGTGATCCATTGCTATTTTTGCCGGCGAAGGCCATTTTCTTGCAACTCCTTTGGTTCCGCTCAGCAGGTGTATACGAGTATACGGTCTTGGTGAAGTAACATCATGCTGCAGCATAATTGTCCGCCCTTTATGAGTCCGAATAGTACTGGTATTCATATTTCCCCTATAGTCCCAATCGGTATACTGTTCCCAAAAATCATTTTCTTCTGCCAGCTCATTCGCTTTCTCCCGCATCATAAAATCTTTGCTGGACGTCGATACCATATAATCCATCTGATCTCCGGAATTAAGATTCATTGCCTGGGCAATCGGACCCAATCCATGCATAGGATACAGGTTACCATTTCTGTCTCTGTTTTCGTTCAACCTCCACATATTACTATAGTTATCCTTAGAAAAATTGTGATCGATCAGCTGATGTATATAGGCACCTTCCCCATGAATAATCTCTCCGAAAAATCCATTCCGGGCCATATTTAAAGTGACCATCTCAAAAAAGTCATAACAGGTGTTTTCCAGCATCATGCAATGCCGGCGGGTTTTTTCCGAGGTCTCCACCAGTTTCCAACATTCCTCAATAGTCTGCGCGGCTGGAATTTCAGTAGCCGCATGTTTTTCGTGCTCCATAGCAAATACAGCCATAGGGGTATGCCACTCCCAAGGAGTACAAATATAGATGAGGTCAATATCTTTTCGGTTGCACACCTTCTTCCATTCCTCTTCACCGCCAAAGTACCCTTCAGGATTATGAGAAGTGTCTTTGATCGAATCTATGGCCGACTCGACTCTCTGCTGTTCTAGGTCGCAAATAGCTTTTATATCGGTTCCCTCAATACGGGCAAGCCTCCTGACCGCACCTGATCCCCTGTTCCCCACTCCAATAATTCCTATCCGCACAGTCTCTAGCGCGGGTGCGGCATAGCCGTGCATATTAAATCGCTGGGTATGTTTTTTCTTATAAGGTACTTCATGCTCAGAATCAACGGTAAAATTTGAGAAAAGACTTGTACCCGTAAAGCCCGCTAATCCGATAAACTTTAAAAACTCCTTACGTCCAAAACCGTTACTCATAGTCAGTCACCTTAATTTGTCTTCCTGTTGTATATAAATTTCAATTTTTAGTAATTCCGGATTGAACCGAAAATATCCATAGTGATTCAAGTACAATAAGAGCCATCACTATTTTTCGCCAAGCCTTGTTGAGATAATGGCTTATCCATTAGAATCCTCACATAAGGATAAAGTAAAAACATGAATCGTCAAGAATCACACTCCAATCAGATCATATTCCAAAAATCATAAACCCGCTAAATCACTTCAAAACATCAAATAATTAATTAATTCTTAAGTTAAAAACAAAAGTTTAGTTATCCTTTCCTTTTTTATAGAATAATTATCTTTCATTTTGTTTCCTAAATAAATACTATTATAGTTTATAGCTAATTTTTGTCACTTTTTTATTGATGAATATGGGTGAATATGATATCTGATAAACGTTGGTTGTGGTATGCTGTATTAACAACTCTTTTCTGGGGAGTTTGGGGCGCATTCATAGAGATACCAGAAAAGAATGGGTTCCCTGCAACTCTTGGATATGCTGTTTGGGCGTTCACAATGATCCCTCCCTGTGCCTTTGCCCTTTACCAGATAGAATGGAAGGTGCAATATGATACAAGATCAATTATATATGGAAGTCTGGCAGGCATATTAGGGGCAGGCGGTCAACTTATATTATTTGAAACTCTGCGTTCTGGTCCGGCCTACCTCATTTTTCCCTTTATTTCTCTTTCCCCGGTTGTTACGATTATACTTGCCACCTTCTTTTTAAAGGAAAAAACAAGCTTCAAGGGTTGGATAGGAATTGTTATGGCTCTGATCGCTATTCCTCTTTTATCATACCAAGAACCAGGAAACGGGATTACAAGTGGTCATCTATGGATTTTCCTTTCACTACTTGTCTTCCTCGCATGGGGGATTCAAGCCTATATACTGCGTTTTGCCAATGAGACCATGCAGGCGGAAAGCATCTTTTTCTATATGACAATTACCGGTTTACTACTAATGCCTTTTGCCCTTCTAATGACTGACTTCAACCAACCTATTAACTGGGGAATATCAGGATTCTATTCGGCCGTTGCTATACAGCTGCTTAATGCTATTGGGGCTTTATCTCTTGTATATGCTTTTCGATACGGGAAAGCGATCGTTGTTTCTCCCATAACCAATTCCCTGGCTCCTGTCATTACTATAATTCTTTCACTCATTATTTATGCTGTCATACCTCATATCATAATTATGACCGGTATGGTTCTGGCAGTTATTGCATCATTTCTACTTGGCATTGAAGAAGAAACAGAAAACATAGCAGAAGCTTAATTTTTGTCATAAAAAAAGATTTAATAAACATATATACTTTCATTTTGTTTTTTATA